>CAZGIV010000009.1:20586-24351 GCA_964526175.1 uncultured Thermoplasmatales archaeon
ATCAAATGACAAAAAAAGAAAAGAAAAAGACTATGTGTCCCTAAACAAATGTCGTAGGATAGGAAATGCGTGTGGGAATTGTTGGAATATTCTCTCGCAGAACTGCTGGAAATATAGATCTTTGCTCAATGGTGTTTTGAGATATACTGGTATTAGACAGTTATCACTTTGGTTGTCTGTGTTGACTACTCGTATGAATCCCTGAAATTCCGTATTTTTTTGATCTGGTGCTGTGACGTAGACCTGGACGGTGAGTGCCCCTTCGTCTGGTGTAAGGTTTTTCCCGGACAGGGGGGTAAATGACCAGGTGCCCCAATCAGGATAGGAATCTACGGTCCAATTCAGCGTTGAATTAGGGTTGCCAATATTTTCGACTTGGAAGGAGCCATGCACTGTTCCTCCCGGTGGAATACTGGTCCAGTTCAAGTTTCCTTCGCATTGTAAATCAGGGGGATTATTTTGTGGAGGTTGTGGTGGTTCTTCAGGTGGAATATAATCGATTATAAACACCCACTTGTTGGGTGACCCGTATGGATTGGTATATCCCCATACCATGATTTTATCGGGGGTTACTTCGAAGAATTTTCCAGGTACCCCATTGCAAATAAGCGTATCTCCGTCCTTGAGGCGTATTGCACCACCGAAAACGTTTGAATAGAAACTGGTTGGTGGATCTGCGGTATAGTCCCAAGAGAAGGTGTCAGGTCCATAGGCAGATCCTGGTTCGAGGTCATACTCACCGTTGGAATCCACCGGTGGAGTAAATTCATCCACCGAAGAATATTTTGTACCTGGTCGGTTGTAGCCGTTGTTGAACACGAGAATATCTCCTTCACCAGGATACCCCGGTTGTATCCATGTGGCATCATGTTGTCCGAATAATTTCTGATCACTTGAGGTACCTCTCCGGTACGCCTGTGGGTTTCCCCAGCGGTATAGCAGATCGCCGCCATGCCCAGAGGTCCCTCCAGTATGACCAGCGGCTTCCTCTGTCGTCGTGCTATGATCGATGACCCAGATTTCATCGAAATCATGGACACTAATAAGTATTTGATCAAACTGTGGGTCGTAATCAAGTGCATTCGTATGAAGCCAATCAAAATCAAAAGTGTCCCCAAAATTGATGTCTATTAATTCTGGATGATCTCCAACAACACCATAATTATTTTTTGATGAATCATAATCCTGGATGAGATGATCCCACACGTTCCATTCCCAGACAATATCTCCACTTGTTGGGCCAGTTTGTTTCACCTCGATGATTTTGTCAGGCGTAAATGTGCTTCCTTGGATTGCGCCCGGGTTGCGTCCCGCAGCAATTGCTTCAACGCGTGTTTTTGTTACCCATACTATCATCAGCACGTTTCCATTTGGTAGATATTTAACATTATGATGGCAGGTGCATCCAGTAACAGTATATCTGTAGTCCCACGCTAGTGTTCCATCCCATAAAATTTTTTGAATACCACCACCGCCTGAAAGTATTGGACGCAGAATAGTGCCATTCCCTAACCAATACGCTTCAGTAAAAGGTTGATACGTGCTTGGCCAAGTATGAGTTGTATTACCATTCTTATCAATTAAATATGTTGTTGTACTATAATAGGGGGCAAACAAGATCTGTCCATTAATCGTTCTCTCTCTGTGTTCATCCATGGGAGAAACATTTTTAGATGATAATATTTGAGTAAAGGAGGTTCCTATCAATAATAGGAGGATTAAAAAAAGAAGGATGGAGGATTTCTTGTTCTGTTTCATAGCTATTCATTGTATTAATATTCCATGAGGTATATATGTATATTGTAATATTAGATTTTTATAGATTGGATGTTGTATGAACCAAATAAAAAAAAAAGAAAGAAGAAGTTTATTTGTTTATCATTGTAAAAAGAGGAGAGTATATTGCTCCCGTCGGGAATACGTGCCAATACTTCAGTGCTCCACGGAGAGAGGATTTGAAGATCTGGCCGAAAATCCTCCTGGGAAATTGCTTGCTAGAGGTTCAATGCCCCTCCATTTTTTTGTCGATTTTAAGAAACCAGAGGAAAAGCATTGACACGTTTTTCCCTTGGGTGCAAAAAGTAAAAAAAAAAAAGAAAAAAAGAGGTGCAGTTAGAATCCCGTGAGATACCGAAGTATGGGGAATGCATGTGGAAATCGCACAAGTAATCTCGCAAGGAACCCATGATGTTCGATATTTTGGCTAAGCGGTGTGGTGAGGGTGACTGGAATCATGCAGTAATCACTACTGTTTTCCTTATTGACGATCGTGATATTTCCTTGGAACACAGCGTTCTTCTCCTTAGGTACGACCACGTACACCTGGACGGTCACTGGCCCCTGTGTCGGGGTGAGCTCCTCACCGGACGATGGGGTGAACGTCCACGTCCCCCATGTCAGAGTATTGTCCACGGTCCAGTTAAGTAGCGAGTCGTTATCCCCGATGTTCATAACCTGGAAACTGCCATGCACGGTCGCCCCTGGTTTGATGTTCGACCAGGAGAGACTCCCGTTGCATTCGAGATCCGGGAGATGCTGCTGCGGGGGTGGCGGTGGCTCATACGGCGGTATGTATTGGGTGCGGTAGACTTCGTCGTGTTGGTACGGGTAGGGGTTGATGAAGGTCCAGACGATTTGCTTGTCTGGCGTGACCTCAATGAAAGTCCCTGTCCAACCGGAGCAGATGAGGGTATTGTTGTTGAGCATTCGTTGGGCGCCGCCAAAGCCGTCGGAAAAGAGGTTGGCCGGCAGCAGATAATGCCAGGTGAGATTAGCAGGGCCATAGGTTCCCCCAGGCGGAAGATAGTATTCGCCGGTGTCGTTGTTTACATCAGGGGTGATCTCATCGACGCTTGAGATAGGGCCTCCAGGGCGGGTGTTGCCGTTGGAGAAGACGAGGATGTGTCCTGCGCCGGGAAGACCGGGTTTGACCCAGCAGCATTGGTGTTGGAAGTAGAGTTTTTTATCGCTGGCGTCTCCTCGGTTGTAGGTCTGGGGGTTGCCCCAGCGGTAGAGGAGATCGCCGCCGTGGCCGTAGATGCCACCCTCGTGGCTTGCCGCTTCCTCGGTGGTGGTGCTGTGGTCGATGATCCAGACCTCGTCGAAGTTATGGGCGCTGATGAGGACCTGGTCGAACTTGGGGTTGTAATCCACGGAGTTGACATAGGGCCAGCCAGCGCTCCAGTATTGGTCGAAGTTGATGTTGGCGAGTTCAGGATGCTGACTGACGTTGTCGTAGTTGTCTTTGCTGGCGTCGAAATCTTGGATGAGGTGGTCCCAGACGTGCCATTCCCAGACAATGTCGCCGCTGGTTGGTCCGGTCTGGTGGACTTGGATGAGCATATTAGGGTAAAATTGGGTGCCGACGCTGTTGGGGTCGCGTCCTGCCTGGACGGCTTGGGCGTGTGATTTGATTTCTTGCATGATGATGATGATGTCACCGTTGGGGAGAGGTACGATGTCATGGGTGGCATAGCTGCTGTCTCGTGTGTAGTGGTATTCCCAGAGAACTGTGCTATCATAAGCAATTTTTTGGAATCCACCTTGGCCTGAATTGATGGCGAGGTAGATGGAGCCGTTATCCCCCATGTAGGAGTCATATAAGGGGTAATAGGCACTCTGCCAGGTGTGGTTGACGGCGCCGGTTTCGTTGATGAGATAGGTCGTCTTCGAATGCCACGGAGTGTAGAGGAAGTGGCCTTCTTCCTTGCGATCGAGCGGCAGGGGTGGCATCAGGTTCTCTATGTTCTGTGAAAGAGCTCCGGA
>CAZGIV010000010.1:0-24086 GCA_964526175.1 uncultured Thermoplasmatales archaeon
GATGAGACTGCACTTGCATACATATCTGCATATTCGTCTACAAACAAGGTTCTTAAGACAGTGGTGATTTATTGGGCCTGGAAGGAATTAAGCTGGTAGTTGTAGAGTGCATCCCATCCCTCCTAGTGAGACCAGCATCCTTCCCTTTTTTTGTTATAAAAATTTTTTTCTTGCCATGATACGACATGGTTTTTTTGCACAAATACGAAAGTATATGTACTCAACGTTGGTTACTGAAAAACTGGAGAGATTAAGAAGGAGTTATCGGGATCACTAACACGACTACCACGCTTGTTCGTTATCCTGATTCTTGCTGCTTCTCAACCATAGAAAACACTGGAGGGAATGGATATGACGACAAAAAATTATGTGATCATGGAACATAAAGCAGTAACAAAACAAGTACCACTTTTTGAAGAGCAAGATGATGGAAATCTTATTCCGTACGTCAAAGAAACATAAACCAGTTTATTAAACGGTTCACCACGGTTAACCTCTGGTTAACGAAGGTTAACCGTTCATTGACTTTGTTTTTCTGTGAGATGCCAAGGGTCCTGTTTTTTTAGAAATTTCAATCTATTATAGACATAATATATTGATATCAACAAGGAAGAATCCATATAAATCTGAACCGTATTTGACGTTTGAATGGAAAAAAAAGTTGCACTCAGCATCGCAGGATCAGATTCCTCAGGCGGCGCTGGGATACAAGCTGATCTGAAATCATTTTCATATCTTGGGGTGCATGGGCTAACAGCGATAACTTGTGTCACCGCACAAAACACACAGAAGGTCAGATCAATCTATAAAGTACCTATTGAGATCATTGAACTTCAAATCGAAAGCCTATTTGATGATTGTCCAGTTGCAGCAGTAAAAACAGGAATGCTCTACGACGAAGAAATCGTCAAGGTCGTTGCACAAAAACTAAAAGCATATCACATGAAACCGGTTGTTGACCCGGTGATGGTTGCGACGAGTGGTGAGGCCCTGGCGAATCAGACCTTTATTGCATCACTACAGCAAGAACTTCTGCCTCAAGCGTTGATGGTCACCGCAAATGTACCTGAGGCATGTGCGCTTACAAACATGGAAATCATCAAGAAAAAGGATAGAGAAAACGCATGTAAAAAAATCTCTCTGCTCGGACCAGAATATGTGCTACTCAAAGGAGGACATATGCAAGACGACATGGTCACCGATTATCTCTATGACGGTAAACTGTTCCATACATTTACTCTCCCGAGAATCCCCCAGAAAAAAGCCCATGGGTCTGGTTGTACGCTTTCCGCTCTCATCACAGGGTTCCTTGCATTAGGAGACCCCCCAATTACTGCAGTGGAGAAAGCAAAAAATATCGTCTGGAGCATGATCCAAGAAGGATATTCCCCAGGGAAAGGTGCTGATGTATTGAACCACTCTCCGACGATTCAAATCCCGCCACTGATACGACACAATGAACAATTCTTGGTCTGGCTGCAGCTAAAAATCGGGGTCGAATCACTGGTTTCCTTGCTCCCAGCACAGTATATCCCTGAGGTTGGGATGAACTTTGCTTACGCACTTCCCAACGCAAAAACACGAAAAGACGTCTGCGCAATCGATGGAAGAATAATCAAACGTAAAGAACATCCTCTTCTCTGCGGCACTCTTGATTTTGGCGCTTCCAAACATGTTGCATCCATTATTCTTGCTGCGATGTCATCTGATCCTACCATACGATCAGCATTAAATATTCGCTTTACGCAAAAAACGCTACAGCTTTGTACCACCATCGGCTTTACCCAGGGCATATTTGATAGAAAATACGAGCCACCAACTGCTTCATCAAGTATGGAATGGGGAACGAAACACGCAATAGCAACGTTACAACAAGTACCTGATATTATTTATGACACAGGCTCAGTTGGAAAAGAACCCATGATTCGGGTGTTAGGAAAAAACCCAGACGATGTTCTTTTAAAAATTAAGAAATTGGTAAATCCCTCGATACCATAAGATACAATATTACGAAACGTATATAAATGATGACCGTGATAGGACCGTCCACTAACCTGGAAACTAACGGAGAGGTATAGTTTATGACAGCAAAAGAAGAAAGCGAAGAAAACGTGATCTATGTAGGAAACAAACCACCAATGAGCTACGTTCTGGCAGTCGTTACGCAATTCAACAGCGGGTCTACCGAAGTAGTCATCAAAGCACGTGGCAGAGCAATTAGCAGAGCGGTCGACGCAGCAGAGATAACCAGAAATCGGTTTGTCCAAGACGCAAAGATCAAAGAAATACGAATAGGAACAGAAGCGATCACCAACGAAGAAGGACGAACCTCAAACGTCTCATCCATCGAGATAGCTCTGTCGAAATAAACAAGGAGTATTATCAACCTATAATACTTCCCTCCTTTTATTTTATAGCAGGTACTATTACTATATTTTATTCTAAAAAAAAAAGAACGAATGAGCCAGAACAACGGCTCATTTGCAGTGGAGTTATTTTTCTTTTTCCTGCAGCATATAAGCAATGTCATCCCACGGGTGACGGTACAATCCCTGCTTTAACCGTTTCTGATCAAGAAAATGTCCGATAAGCCCGATGCTCCGACCAAGGACAAACAACCCGTTGAGAGCACCCATTTTTATGTACTCATCTGCTTCTTCTTTCTTCATCTCTGAACGTAGCATGTCAGCAAAGCAGATACCGATACAACCATCGACGTTAAGAATTAAATTATCCCGCTTTGATGTCGTGATCTTTTCCACCGCAAGAGCATAATCCAGTAAGGCTGTGCTTTTAAAATGCTTCTTCGCATAGTTTTTAATGATCGTCACACGAAGATCCGGGTTATGAATGGATTTAATCCGATGACCAATCCCCTGGATATTCACGCCTTTAACTTTCATTCCATCGACGAACTGCTGTGGTGTCTTCCCTGAGTCCAACGCTTCAGAGAACATCTGTGCAGCACCATCAATTGCCCCTCCAAACCGTGGACCAATGGTCAGCATCCCAGACACAAGCGAAGAAATCAGATCCTTACCAGCCCTGGTTGCTACAATCGTGTTATGCGCACCAGAAACAGCAGGCCCATGATCCGCGGTGACCATGATGCACATCTCGATGAATTTCGTTGCATACTTTGGGAACAATCTCTTGAACCAAAGGATACTTAGGACCCCACCAATCCCTATATCTTTTTTAAACACCTCGGTAATGGCCATGTTACCGTACAAGAGTTCTTCACCACGATCATCAGAAATCGTAGAGATGAAATTCGCTGGCCTGCGGACCAACTTTGCTTTCATCGCAGTATTATAATCCATGGGAATTTTCGCCACGGATGGCTCAGGTTTAGGGACAATGATTTTCTTTTTCACTAAATCTTTGTAGACCATCGCGATTTTATCCCCATAATCATCAAAAGAATTCGGGACCACCGCGCCAGCTGCCTTCAGCGCAACATTCTTTGCATCTGCAGTCTCGGATTCAGAGCCTGCTTTTGCCCCTGCATGACCAAACTGCACCTCGGTTTTAAATGCCTTTGAGCAAGTACCAGTCACCCACATGACCAATGGTTTCGTGATACGTTTCTTCTTTAACGCATCAACAATCGTATACTCATCAGACCCACCGACCTCACCAAGACATACCAGCATTTTAATCTCAGGGTTTTTCTCATATCGAAGCAAGTGATCAAGCAAGATGGACCCTGGGTAACGATCACCACCGATTGCGATACCCTCGTACAGACCATCGGTGTTCTGAGCGACAATATTATATGCCTCATTGCTGAGCCCACCGGATTTCGACACAAAGCCCACAGAACCAGATCGATGTAGTTTTGATTCCATGATATTCTCGATAGTCCCCCCTGTGTTCCCTATTTTAAACGCACCTGCGACAATACCACCGACGGTTGCAGGACCAATGATGATTTTATTGAGTTGCTTTGCTTTTGCAGTTAACTCCCGCATCCGACGCTCAGGGACACCTTCGGCGATGATGACCACGGTCCGTATCTGCGGAATCGCAAATGCTTCCTCGGTTGACGCGGCAGCGGAGCGGAACGATGCAAAATTGATCATCACATCGACATTTTTGTATTTCGAAGCGGCATTCTTCAATGATTTATAGACTGGAACGAGGATTTCTTTTGGTCCGAAGAAAAACTTCTGGAAACTATCATTCCCTGTAGGATTGATAATCGCAGCAACAGAAGGGGTTTTCCTTCCGGCGACATAGTCAAAATCCAGCATCCGTTGAACAGCATTTGTCTGCATATTATAGATGAACGCTTGAGTGTTTTTATCAAATAAAATATAGTCTTTCTTCCCAGCCATGATTAGTTCCCTCCTTTGAGCGCCATGCTTACGATTTTAGTCATATGGGTCTCTGGGCCATAGACGTCTATAGGAACACCTAGTTCATTGCCAAGCTCCCGCATGATCCGTAGACCTTCTTTGTAATTTGGGCCGCCTCGTCGCACATAAATCTTCACTTTGTTCTCCTTAAGTTTCTGTTTGTATTCCCGCAGCGCTCGCACGATTCCTTTAAAGGTTTTGGCGACATCAGTGAAATTTGCGATACCGCCACCGATCAATAAAAATTTTCCTTTCGGGTTCTTCTTCCGTGTCATAAGATCCAAGATTGTTCGTGCATATAGATACGTGAACTCCTCATTCGGGTCACCAGAGTATTCACCATAGTTTGCCATCTCGTTCATGAAGCCTAAATCTGTGATGGTATCCGCATAGATAACGGATGCTCCGCCCCCTGCGACCATGGTCCACACTCGTCCTTCTGGATTGATGATAGTAAGCTTCAATGATGCGCCTGTCTTAGAATCTAACTCCTCGATGTATGCTTCTTCCTTGGTTAGCATTCTGCCAAACGGTGAGGGGAATTCCATACCACTCCATCTCTTCCCACTGACAAACTCAGCGGTGTCATCAAGTTTCGCAGCCAAGTCCAGGGGGACAATATGATCTTTACTGACGACAAATGGGTTGATCTCAAGATAGGTATAGTTGAGATCTGCGTAAAATTTAAACATCCCTTCAATGAAACCTGCGATAAGCTTTCGCCGTTCTTTCGGAACGTTCCCAAGCAAGCAGTCTTCAATATCAGCGGTTGTTGGATACGTGCCAATCGGGATCTTCATCCGGACTGCTTTTGCATCGATATCACCGACATTGATACCACCTTCATGATGAAAGAGAATCTGATCACCGTCTCGATCAGAGATAATCGCCAGATAATACTCATCGGATTGGTCATGGGGGACGAAGGGTTCGACGATGAAATGATCAAGGATACCGGTGACGGTCCCTACAGTGACTGGTTTTTTCATCCGCTCCTTTATCCATTTCTCTGCATCTTTCCAATCTGCGTTCAGCAGCAGCAGTTTACTTTTCCCTCGTCGTTTGATAAGCTGGTCTGGTTTGACGACGAGTTTTTCTTTCGTTAGCCATTTGTACTGGTTTGGGAGTTTTTTCAAATCCGTGTCTGGCTCAACTGTGACAAATTTATTTTCTAGAGAGTAATTTCCATTCGTATACTCCTTAAGTAACCGGGCCATCATCCGCTTCCCATCTGCTTCTCGTATTGCTTTTTGTGCCATTATTCATCCTCCTTTCATTCCATTTTTTTCTTTAAACGATTCGCGATCGCATCAATGAACTCCTCGGTGTAGACTTGTTTGTTTTTCGGATTTGGGGTTGCGACCCTAAGCAAATCACCAGTCATAATACCATCTTCAATTGTCTCAAGGGATGCCCGTTCAAGTTTATGGGCGAACTCACCGACCTCCGGGGTTTTATCCAGTTCCCCTCGTTTCTTAAGCGCACCGGTCCAGGCGAAGATCAGCGCCATCGGGTTAGAACTGGTTTTCTCCCCTTTCAGATATTTATAATAATGTTTTTGAACAGTCCCATGAGCAGCTTCGTATTCAAAGAAACCTTCAGGAGATACCAGCACTGAGGTCATCATCGCAAGACTGCCATAGGCAGACCCGAGCATATCAGACATCACATCACCATCATAGTTTTTACATGCCCATAGCATACCACCCTGGGATTTCATGATTCGGGCGACGGCGTCATCGATCAAGGTGAAGAAGTACTCGATTCCTGCATCCTCATATTTTTTCTTCCAATTCTTCTCGAATTCCTCTTGGAAGATCTGCCGGAAGCGTGCATCATACGTTTTTGAGATCGTGTCTTTTGTTGCAAACCACAGTGGTACTTTCTGATCGAGTGCAAAGGTAAAGCATGCTTTCGCAAAGCTACTAATGGATTTATCCGTGTTATGGATCCCTTGGATGACCCCTGGTCCTTTGAATTCATGAATCGTGTGGGTAATAGGCTGCCCGCCGTCAGCTGGGGTAAACAGAATCTCTGCTTTCCCTATGCCAGGGACACGTATCTCCTGATTTTTATAGACGTCACCATAGGCATGTCTGCCGATAAGAATTGGTTTGGTCCAATTCCGAACACTTGGAGGAATGTTTTTGACGAGAATTGGACCGCGAAAAACCGTTCCATCAAGGACTGCTCGGATGGTCCCATTTGGACTTGGCCATTCCTTTTTTAAATTGTATTCTTTGACCCGGCCCTTGTTTGGTGTGATTGTTGCACATTTAACACCAACACCATGTTTCTTGATCGCGTTTGCAGCATCAAACGTAATCTTATCATCAGTCTTATCACGTTGTTTCAACCCAAGATCGTAATACTCCAACTTGAGGTCAAGATACGGCATGAGGAGTTTCTCTTTGACCATCGCCCACATGACTCTGGTCATTTCGTCTCCATCGATTTCCACGATGGTATTTTTCACTTTGATTTTATCAGGTATATGCATTGTTTTTTCCATGTGTTTCATTCCCCCTATCTTATTTAATGTAATTCAGTGATCCTCCCGCAAGGATGATGTTTTTGTCACGTTCTGAGAGATCAAAGGTCGCTTGGAACTTCTTCCCTTTTGTCGTGTCAATTACTTGTACTGTACTTCCTTTGTCGGTGAGGGTTTTACGTATCCCTGGTATCTCAAGGTGATCTCCCTGATCGATCATGACGTAATCTTCCTTGTTTACGAAAGTTAAGGGAAGGATCCCGAAGTTAATCAGGTTTGCCTTATGGATCCGCTCCATGCTTTTGGCGATAACCGCTTTCACACCCATGTACATCGGGCAGAGCGCTGCGTGTTCGCGTGAGGACCCTTGACCGTAGCTGACACCAGCAACAATAATGTTATACAACCCAGATTCCTTGATTTTTTTCGCCCGCTCGTAGAATTTCGGGTCGACGACTTCGAAGAGAAACTCAGAGTATTTTGGGACGTTTGATCGATATTTCATTTTCGCTCCTGCAGGGATGATATGATCCGTCGTAATCTCATCACCGACCTTGATAGTGACTTCTGTTTTGAGAGACTCAGGGAGCGGGATGTTCTTCGGTGGTTGTCCGATGTTTGGTCCCCGCTGGATTTTGATCTTTGAGGGGTCCGCCGGTGGCATAATGAACATACCATCATCAATGTAGAATTTCTTCGGCATCGTCATCTTCGGATAAGGTATACCGATTTTTTCTAGGTCCCGGGGGTCGGTGATTTTCCCGGTGATGACCGCTGCAGCTGCAGTCTCAGGGCTGACAAGGTAGACCTGTGCATCTTTGGTACCTGATCGTCCGAGAAAATTCCGATTACTTGTCCGCAATGAAATAGCCCCGGATTTCGGTGACTGACTGTTCCCGATGCAGAACCCACAGGCGGATTCAGCAAGTCGCGCGCCAGCACCAAGAAGATAGGCAAGACCACCATCGTGAGTAATATTTTCAAGCACCTGTTTTGACCCAGGGGCGACGACGAAACTTACGTTAGGGTGGACTTTTTTATCTTTGAGGATATGGGCAACCGTCATCATATCAGTATAGGAGGAGTTTGTACAGCTACCGATGCACACCTGATCCACATCAAGACCTTCGATATCCCGGATTTTCTTAACGTTCCCCGGGCTATGTGGCGTTGCTGCGAGTGGCTCGAGTTCACTGAGGTTGATGTCGACAACATGATCATAGGTTGCATCGTCGTCTGCGAGAAGCTTAACCCAGTCTTTTTCTCTTCCTTGTGCTTTGAGGAATTGTTTCGTGATTTCATCACTGGGAAAAACCGAGGTTGTCACGCCACATTCCGCACCCATGTTCGTGATGGTCGCACGGTCAGGAACAGAGAGTGTCTTAACTCCTTCGCCACCGTATTCAAAGACACATCCGACGTTTCCTTTCGTTGAGAAAATTTCTAGGACCTTTAATATCACATCTTTTGCAGCGACCCAAGGTCTAAGTTTTCCTATAAGGTTAATCTTAATGACTTTCGGATAGGTGAGGTAAAAGGGTCCACCAGCCATTGCGACTGCGACGTCAAGTCCTCCAGCACCAATCGCAATCATACCGATACCACCGCCCGTGGGGGTGTGCGAATCTGATCCAAGAAGTGTCTTCCCCGGTTTTCCGAATCGCTCAAGATGAACCTGATGACAGATACCATTTCCCGCTCGTGAGTAGACGATACCGTACTTTGCAGCGACACTCTGGAGGTATTTATGGTCATCTGCGTTTTCAAATCCGATTTGAACGGTATTATGATCGACGTAACTGACCGATAGTTCTGTTTTTACTCTTGGAACGTTCATTGCCTCGAATTGGAGGTACGCCATGGTTCCTGTGGCATCCTGGGTGAGAGTCTGGTCGATTTTAATGCCGACTTCTTTACCTTTTTCTGGTTTTCCTTCGATAACGTGGATAGAAAGTATTTTTTCTGTGATTGTCTTCCCCATAATCAAGCCTCTCGTGATAATTCTCGGTGAAGAAATAGGAAAAGCTTTAATAAACTTTTGTCAATGTTTCTTCATATAGACGAACTAAAAGCTTCTGTTCTATCTCTAAATTAGTCTTTTTTATGACCTGCTTTTTCTAATCATATGTAAAAAAATAGTTGCATACCATAAGCTCATTATTTTTTAGTGTTTTTTATTTTGGAATGGATGAATTGCTAGAACAGTACACAGGGGAAAAAAAATTTCTAATTCTTAACCCTCCTTCTTCTTTGAAAGATTTGTGGTGCAATTACGATGTGTTTATAAAGGAGAAAATTTAAAAAAAGAGATGAAAAACTTCTTATACTAAAATTCTGTTGCGCACATCCCCAATATGTGATGGGGACTAGCTGAGAAAATCATCTGTGTGATGATCATTACTCACTTCAAATAACGGAACTATGTAATATAATACATGAGGCATGAAGCAAAAAAGGGAGAGTTATTATCATGACTGGCGAAAACATATCGGTCCTTATGGACGAAAAACGGGTTTTTAAACCTTCAAAAGAATTTGTGAACAACTCGAACGTGAAACAATGGATGGACAAACACAACATCAAAACAATCGACGACTTGTACAAAAAAGCTGAAAACTGGGAATGGTTTTGGAGCGAAGTAGCAAAAGACTTTGTTGAATGGTACACCCCTCCAAAAAAGACGGTCGAATGGGAAGCACCCTGGGTGAAATGGTTTGTCGGAGCGAAATACAACATCGTCCATGACGCGGTTGACAAACATGTGAAAACCTGGCGGAAAAACAAAGTCGCCTTTATCTTCGAAGGAGAACCAGGGGATGTACGTAAACTGACCTATAATGATTTATACGTCGAGGTGAACAAACTAGCAAATGCATTACGAAAAATGGGAATTAAAAAAGGAGATCGAGTTGGGGTTTATCTTCCTATGATTCCTGAATTACCGATTGCCATGCTTGCGTGTGCAAAAATCGGAGCGATTCATTCCGTTGTGTTTTCTGGTTTTAGTGCTGCTGCTTTCCGTGACCGAATGAACGATTGCGAAGCACAAGCAGTCATTACCTGTGATAGTTTCTGGCGACGTGGGAAAAAAGTTCATTTGAAAAATCAGACTGATGAAGCAGTCAAAGAAGCACCTAGCGTCAAACACGTCATTGTCTATAAGAGGACCGGTGATGACGTCAGCTGGAACCAAGACAAAGATTTCTGGTGGCATGACATCACCAAAGACATGCCTCGTGAATGTGAAACAGAGAAACTTGATGCAAACGACCCGTTATATTTCCTCTACACCTCAGGGACGACAGGAAAACCAAAAGGAATTATCCATGCACATGGGGGATACGCGGTTGGTATCGCACAAACCCTCAAATGGGTCTTTGATATCAAAGAGGAGGATGTCTACTGGTGCGCCGCCGATATCGGTTGGGTCACGGGACATTCCTATATTGCCTATGCACCCCTTATTCTTGGTGCGACCTCAGTCATCTACGAAGGTGCACCGGATTGGCCGCAACCTGACCGCTGGTGGGATATTATCGAACGCTACCTCGTCACCGTGTTTTACACCTCGCCAACTAGTGTCCGATTGTTCATGCGACATGGAGAAGACTGGCTTAAGAAACACGATCTTAGTAGCTTACGGCTTCTCGGTTCAGTCGGTGAACCAATCAACCCAGAAGCATGGATTTGGTACTACAAAAACATCGGTGGTGAACACTGCCAGATTATGGACACTTGGTGGCAAACCGAAACCGGACATTTCGTTATCTCACCATTACCTATTACACCATTAAAACCGGGGTCTGCAACACGACCGCTTCCTGGGATGGCTGCTGCTGTCTATAATGAAGAAGGCAAACCAGTCGTAAACGGTGGTGGGAACCTTGTGTTACTTCACCCGTGGCCAGGAATGCTTCGTGGTATCTATAAAAACCCAGAGCGATACAAAGAAACCTATTGGGGAAAATACAAAGGAGTTTACCTCGCCGGTGATGTCACTCGCCAAGATAGTGATGGATATTTCTGGATCCAGGGAAGAGCAGATGATGTCCTAAAGATTTCTGGTCATCGGATCGGAAACTCTGAAGTCGAATCTGCCTTGGTCAGTCATCCGATGGTTGCCGAGGCAGCAGTCATTGGGAAACCACATGACGAGAAAGGAGAATCTATCACCTCGTTTGTTGTTCTTAAGAAAGGAGTAGAGCCAACTGAAGAACTGAAGAAAATACTCAGAGAGCATGTGGCAAAAGAAATGGGGAAACTCGCCCGACCTGATGAGATCTGGTTTGTCTCTGACGTCCCGAAGACTCGAAGTGGTAAGATCATGCGACGAGTCATCAGGGCAAAAGCTCTTGGCCAAGAAGTCGGTGATACCTCAACGTTAGCAAACCCAGAATCAGTCGATGAAATCGGGAAAGCACGGTAAAACCACTTCCTTTTTTCTTTTTTTCAGACAAGGGTAGAGAGTAGAATAGAAATTAAATAAAAAAGAGGAAGGGAGTTTTCCCTTCGATGTTTTTAGGTTTCCTCAATTCATCTATACTATTTTGATGAAGAAGAGGATTACTTTTGCGTCTTGTGTTTCTGAGGCTGTGCCGGCGGTGACTGTGATGACGGTTGCTCCGAAACCAATGATTAGTTTCGAGGAAATTGCTACTTCGCCACCTGCGGTGATACCTGCAATTGTGCCTGTGGTTTCTTTTCCAAGTAGGATGACGCCACCATCTAGTTTGATGCTCCAGTTTACGTTTGTCGCCGTTATCGTACCGCTGTTCTTAATTGAGGTTTTTACCTTGAACAATCCACCAGTGATCGGTTGAATCTCAAGGATCGGTCCTGCGGGGTTGATCGTGATAGGGTGCACAGCAGACCAACCACTCTCAGCGTTATGTTCATCTTTTGCTTTCACTTTAATGTCGTAGGTTCCGATAGAGCCCCAGGTATGCATTCCTGTTGCGGTCGCACCAGAGGTAAATGGTCCAAGCCATCCAGAATCGTTTCCATCACCCCAGTCGAATAGGTAATAAATATCATCTGACTCAGGGTCCGTGGTCGTTGCGGTAAAAGAGTACGATGTTCCTACATTACCACTTGATGGTCCAGAGGGTGCTGCTGGTGTTGCTGGTGGTTCATTTACTGGGCCTGTTGGATACAGCTCATACGCAAAGAGGTAGTCTGTTACTCCAGGGGCTGTGCTATCTTGGACGCAGCCGCCTATACAAAATAAACCATCTTGGAAATCAGGTGATGCCCACAGTCCACCTGCAATTCCTACGCCAGAACCAACATCCACTCCGACATTGTAACTAAATCCGGTCATGGCACCAGCGGTTAGGTCCCATTGGTATATCGTTGAGGTCGCTCCGACGGTTTGATCGAAAACCCAGAGATAGGGGCCCGCTGGATCTGGATCGTACGCAAATCCATACGTAGAGGTTGTAAGGCCAAGATTAAAGGTTCCTAAAATAGCTCCGGATGTCGGGTCAACTTCCCAGACAGGGTCTGCCCAATTTGAAACATAGAGGATATCAAGATCGTAATCATATGCGATTGCCCGTGATTGGAAGACGCCAGTCAACGTTGCAACAAGTGTTTTTGTGGTGAAATCCATTTTCCAGATAGTTCCTGCTGCTGCACCACCGTACATATATTGGGCTCCGTCATAGGCGAGGTCTCGAAGACCGGTTACGCCAGGTATGGAAAACTCTTCAAGAAGGTTCCCATCGACGTCGTACCGGTGGATTAGGTTGCTTGCCCAACGGGTGCTATAGAGATTTGTTCCATCGAATTCTGCACCAGCATTTCCATTGAGCTGAGTTTGACCGGTTGCTCCAATATCGTAAACAGCTAATAGATCCCAAGGAGCCTTGTTAGCCTCATAATTTTGAACATTTGTCGTAATATTTGGGCTAACATCACTGTTTTTTGTCCCAGTTACTGTATACACAGTAACGCACATCAGCATACATATTGCTATACAAAATATTTTCTTCTTCATATGTTCCTCCTTTGCAATTAACTATATAAGAATATTTATTTAAATATAAATAATTAGCGGCCATTTGTGTAAAATAGTATATGATATTTAATTTAAAAAAATATAATTTTTATACTAAAATTACTAAAAATATTATAAATATGTTACTCATTTATTCTATAAAATACATTTTTATGTAACATTACTGAATATAAACAAATTTCTTTTATAGCTCATGGTGTTTCTTTATAATGGGAGTATGAAAAAAGTCCAATGCATCCTCGGAATCGGTCTTATCAGTATTTTCCTCATGACAGGTTGTACCCAACAGACGATATCCCGATCGTATACAAATAACGTGTACGGTTTTTCTTTAAATCCACCAAGTGGGTGGCAAGAAATTGAAAATGAACTATCAAATGTCGCAGTATGGTTTGCTCCTGCAAATTCTTCCAACGTTTCGCTAATCGTTGCGATCCCCTTTACCCTTAGTGAAGGACGCGCATTAAGTACGTTTGCAGACCAAGTCGAGGAGAATTTATCGGCAAGTGGGATGAATTATACGATTTTATACCGGGATTGGCGGCTAGTTCCTGATGTACAAGCCTATGAAATTGCGTATTCGTATGATCAGGATGGAACGTCGGAATATATCAAGCAGGTAGCAGTCCTTAAAACGAGAACCGTTTTTTTGATAACGTTTACTGCCCCTTTTGAATTATCTCCCTACTATCTAACAGATGTGAATCAGAGTATTGATTCGTTTATGTAGTAATCCTTTTACTGCTGTATCGGTCGGTAAAAAGTGCGGATATTGATACCGATTTTTTAGGATAAGAATCCTGGAGAATTCTTTTTTTCATTTTGTTATTTTGTCACGACAAACATATAAACAATGACAGATAAAGTATATCATGATAATTTATATCAATATAGGATGGTGAGAAAAATATGGAAATAATTGTGATAGGTGCAATAGCGGGAGCGGCTGCAGTAGCAACAGGTATAATGAGCATTATGCCAAAATTAGGTCTCTAAAAAAATTTAAAATAACTCTGGCAACCAACGCTCCTTATGTATCTTTTCAGCAATCCAGAATACTTGTTTTTTTATAGCGTTTGGATATTTTGAATAAAGATCATCCATAACTCGCCCAAGATGATCAATATTTTGAACGATTATTTCAAACTCTAAATCAGACCAACCAATCGCTACGTTTAATGTATCACAATACGATTTTTCTTTAAAATAACTCCAGATTGTATTCCTCTGCTTATGGTCCTTTAGATAAATATCTAACTTATAATGCTGAAGCTCTAATTTTGATAAATCAACATTCACACGAAACGCTTTAATAACACCATTCTGTAATAAATTCTTTAATCGGTAATTTACTGTTTGTGAGGAACATCCAAGTTTTTCAGTAAGACCTATCAATGGCATTCGAGCATTCACCGCAATTTCATCTAATAATTTATAATCAATTTTATCAATTTCTACTGATTTTCCACTACAAGTTGTCCTATACAAAAACCTATCTCCTTGTTCGGATTTATCAGGCAATAAATACGATTTTTTATAATTAAACGCTTCAACATACATAGAAAAAGTATACTTTGCGAAATAATCTTCAAATTCATCAAGGGTTGTATTCCAGAACTGATAAAATTCGTAAATATCTTTCACCCACACGATAACATCTAAATCAACTTCTGCCTTTAGAGAAATAACAGCCCACACATTTTTATATCGTATAAAATGCTGGATAATCCTTTCTTTTATCTGTGAACTTACATATTGAAAATTGATATAAATTCTATAGACTTGATATCCTAATGTAAAAGTGTCGATGGCTGTCCAAAAATTTTTTATGATGCCTTCATCCCGCATCCTTTTAATCCGGTAAGAGACAACATCTTTTTTCAGACCAACTTTTTTCCCTATTTGTGTGTTTGATTGTCGACAGTCTAAATCAAGTTCGTAGAGGATTTTTCTATCTTTGAGGTCTATGTTGGCCATAATCTCCCCAATATCTTTTTACAAAAAGAGAACAACATCAGGTATTTTAGAATTATGTGTTATTGATTAGCCACTCAATGGTTTTCTTACGGGGGACCAATCGACATTCATCCATGAAAACTCTCTTTTACCAACAAATCCTTGGATGACCTCTGGGAGAAACAACACTCGATCATCCCAATAGTTCCGTTTCCAGGAGGTTAAAAACGAATTATAAAACGTAGCGTGTTGGAGGTTATCGATGAAATTGTTCTTACTGATCACATTCCTGTTCGACTCAGAGATTTTCACACCCACTGCATTATCCTGAATCGTGTTCATTCCTGTGATGGTGTTCTGGTTTGATTCACCTCGTAAGTAGATACCATATCCCCCATTGTCGCTGATGATGTTCCCAGCGATAAACGAATCCTTACTGCATTCCATCTCAATGCCATTCTCAACATTCTGAATGATCGTATTCCCGGTTATTTCACCGTTATTTGCCCAATGCGTATAAATCCCTTTTACATTGTTTATAATAGTGTTGTTACGCACAATGTTCCAGGATGGAGCATAGCCATAATTCAGAAAAATCCCAATCGCATTATCCTTAACAATGTTGTTTTCAATGGTCGCATTCGAATTTAACGAAAGCGTTTTAATACCAGCATTAAGAATCTGTGTTCCACTGTTCTGAACAGTAAACCCAGAGATTTTCACGTCAGGAACTGAGATAGTTACGACATCATCAACTCCGTCTCCATCAAGGATTGTCGTGTTCTTATCCTCACCCAATAACGTTATCTTTTTATCGATAACGACAGGTCCCATATAGGTTCCATTCATGACATAAATCGTGTACCCATCAAACACAACACCTATAGCATCTTGAATAGTACGATAGGGGTAATCCTTGGTCCCATTCCATGGACCATCTGTATTATCATCATCAACATAGACGATAGGGAATTTCCCATACACACCTGTCAAATAGAAATTAATCGTACCTATCCCACATTCTCCGTATTTTATATTCACCCATCCTTCATCCTGATAGTTTTTCCCCCAGCTGTTCTTTACAATCCAGTACCCAGGATCATCATTGTACCCGACGATCGCCATATAGTGAGCGCCTCTGGTATGGCCCCATCGATGCTGATAGATTCCTTTCGTATAGTAAAGGAAATCATCGTAGACAAGAAAGTAACTCGGGACAGGCCCGTTCGTCAACAACGCGGTTTTAATCGCGATAGGATCCGCCGGAAGATAACTCCAATCAGTGATTTTTACGGTCCTGTTTTCCCAATCCGGTGAAGTGGTATTCAACGGATATTGATATTTATCCTTTGGATACGGCCAGCAGGCCTCATCAGGGACACCATACTCTTTGAGAAATTTAGTGTCGTTTTCTGGATACGAACCCCAAATGATATTTCCTCCGCTGAAGAAGAAGAGATGTGCCTCTGAGAGATCACAATTAAAGGGAAAACCGACTTTATACTGAACCATGGTTTCAACAGCTGCTACCAACGCAAAGCTTTCACAACTTGGATAGGGGGTTTGATTGCGTATCGGTGTGGTGAAATCCACGCCGTTGATATCACGCCAGCTAAATGAAGAGGGGAGAACCAAGGTTTCTCCTGCATCGTGTCTCCCTTGTACATTTAAAAAGAAATCTGTTCCTGAACCAAGAGCTGCCGCTTGTACAAAAGGAAACAGAGCGTGCCCTAGGAAAAGAAGTGTACAAAGAATAAGAATAACGCTATTCGTTTTCATTATTTAACCGTCCTATTTTTATATTATCTATATTGTAGGATATATTTAAACTTACAGTTCTTATTGTCATAATTGGTATTTAAACAAAAAAATCAAGGGATGCCCTCGTTTAAACAGAGGAAAAGACCAGCCCCTTGGGTTAACTATAAAAGTACTTATTTGATTGATACTCTTGGATTAGGGAATGCACGACGAGAAAAAAAGCGTCTTACTCGTAGCTATGCCGTTTGCTGGGGTTAGGATACCATCCATCCAGCTTCCGGTGTTAGAGACGTATTGTCGCCAAAGAGGAATCACGATAGAGACACGCCATCTGTACCTCAAAGCAGCAGAGCTGTACGGGCTGCAGAACTATCATGCTTTGATCTACCCTCCGAATGACTCCTACACCGCTCAGATGGTATTTTCTAAATATGTGTTTCCGAAGCATTGGAACAACAATGAGAACAAGTTCCGTGACTACTTCACCCAACATTCCATGCAAAATACACAGATTCCACCGTTATCATTTGACGAGTATGTTCATCGGACCGATATCTTCTATCAATGGATTTTTGACCAAGTGGACTGGCGATCTTTTGACCTCATAGGTTTTACACTAAACTACGGACAACTACTTCCGTCACTTGCCGTTGCAAAAAAAATAAAAGAACTGGCTCCTGAGAAAAAAATTATTTTTGGCGGCAGCAGAACCGTTGACGCACTCGGAACTAACGTACTACAAGCATTTGACTACATCGATTTCATCGTCTCCGGAGACGGAGAACATGCGTTGTTTCTCCTTGCCTCTGCATATGAAAAGCATTCATCAATACCTCGGTTAATGTACAGACACAAAGACAAGGTACTCTGGAATAAATCAGATGCAGTAGTTGATCTCAACACCGTACCGATCCCATCCTACGATCAGTTTTACCAACAACTTGCCTCAACCTCAGTAGATATCCAACAGTATTACCAGTATTACGGCCGACTCCCTGTGGAGATCTCCCGGGGATGCTGGTGGAATCAGTGCACGTTTTGTAACCTTAACATACAGCATCAATGCTATCGTGAAAAAAGCATCGGTCGTATCCTTCAAGAGATCCGCTGGCTCTCCGAGCGATACCATATGATGGATTTTCAACTCATTGGAAACACGCTTCCAAAAACGGAGTATCGGATTCTTTTTGAAAAACTAAAGAGCCTCGGAAGAGATTTTTCATTCTTCGCAGAGGCACGTGCAGGACAGATGACCAGTAACGATTACATGCTAATGAAAGAAGCAGGGTTAACCATGATTCAAACCGGAATTGAGTCATTCAGCCACAATTATCTACAGAAGATGAACAAAGGCGTACGGGTGATTGACAACATCGCTGCCCTGAAGTTTTGCAAAGAGAACGGGATAAAAAATTCATACAATCTCATAGTGAGATATCCAAACGAAGATACAGAGGATTTCGAACAGACAAAAAAGATAGTTCACTTGATACAAGGACATCTTGATGCTCCTCAGCTCTGCGAACTTCGAGTAATGTATGGAAGTAACATTCAGCAAAACCCAGAATTGTTCAACATTGAACAGCTGGAATATGCGCCAATCGATCTGATCATGTACCCCTCAGAGTATTTGGAGAAAGGATTTGCCTTTGTCTATAACTTCAAGCAAAGGAACCCCACACAAGACCAACCATGGGAAGCACTTGTGGAAGAATGGAAGAAAGAACAAGACACAATCAAACTTGAGGCCATTACCCAACAAACCATGATTGATCAGTTAGTGTTTTATTTTGTTGACGGAGGGAGTTTCATTAAAATCTATGACAAACGAGATCGACAAAACATTCGGATTTTTGTGTTAAACGAGCTGGAACGAGCCGTGTTCCTCAGCTGTGTCGACATCATGTCCTTCCGGGAGCTGCAAAAGAGATTCATTGACGTACCGGAATATGAATTAACCGTGATACTACAAAGCTTTGAGCAGAACAGATTATTGTTTGTCGAGGATGACCATTATTTATGCTTGCCATTACGATGCTATGTGCACAACACATCAGAGAAAAACGTAGAATGCCTCGTTAATATTTCACCATAACTTATTTCATTTTGATTTATTTTTTTTCAAACTATGGATTCCATAGTTCTTCTTTTTGGTAACGACCGTACAGGAAGATGGTACCAGTTGTAAAACACGATTTTTATAGATGTTCAGACAAACACGAGGTATTAAAAACGTGGTGAGTAACAATGAAGACGGAGAATTTACCGGTAAATAAAAGAAGAACAACACATAACGGAATAAAAGAAACAATCTCTTTTTTAATTATTCTCGTAATGATTGCACCGTCTATTTCAGTTCATGTGCAAGCAAGTGCAGACCATGAACACCCAGAGATGTTCTGGAAAAACTACCCGTATCATCCTCCTGGAACAGATATAATTTTTCCTAATGATGAAGGATCACATAATGAAGAATATAAGATTGAATGGTGGTACGTAAACTTCCATATGATAAGTCAATCGGGACATGAATATGGAGGATTTGTTGCTTTCTACCAACTCAATTCTGTGGCTTTTAAAAAACAAGAAATAAGGATATTTTCTATTTCTGATATAGCAGCTGAAAAAATCTACACTAACGCAAAAATTGGGACACTCACAGCAAGTGACGATCATCTTGATCTGAGTTTTAAATATATTACAAATGAAAATGTTGATCTGAATAGTAATGAAATTCTAAGTAAGAATTCAACTCTTGAAAATCAACAAATAACCATGGAGAGCGAATATATAGATACAACAACGAAGTTCATGAATCTAAACACTCCATTGAATACAACCCAAGCAGGTCTTATTCAAAAAACAACCGCAACCATAAATAATAACAGCGATGAAGAGGAAAGCTCAGATGAATTGTTACAATATGATTATTGGTACACCAAGACCAACGGCCAGGACCTTCTACCATTCCAATACACCTTGGCGGTGGGTGGTAATTCCCAACAAGATTCCAAACCTATGAAGCTTGCTGTTGATATGGATTGTCTCAAACAACCATTAATTGTTGGTGGTGATGGCTTCCTCGATCTCGGAAAATATGGCTTTTCCTTTTATTATAGTCTGACAAAACTTGCAGTGACAGGATCGATTCTAGTACATGGAATTACCGAAGAAATAACTGGATGTGCGTGGGTCGACCATCAATGGGGCAATTTTTTCGAACAAAACCAACCTCCGTATGGACTTGCATTGACCTATGAATGGTTTTCCATACAATTTGATGATAACAGAGAGATTATGGTTGCTGATACATGGGATCGCTCGACAGGGGAGAAAAATGATCAATCATTTACTGGAGGTCTCAATTTGATCAACAGCGATGGATCCACAGAACTTTTAGAGAAATATACAATTACATCACAATCAATCTGGAATGATTCCATAGATCACCGTTTTTATTCCTCAACGTGGAACATTACCGAAACATCGAAATCTATTGATCTTATGGTTACTCCAGTTTTTTTAGATCAAGTGATGCGGGTAAAAGAAAATTATCCAATACTTCAACGATTGCTTGAAGAACTATTTCCAGGTGCTTGTTTCTGGGAAGGAATCTGTACTGTTTCTGGATCTATAAATGGTATTTCAGTAAGCGGAAAAGCCTATGTCGAACTAACCCATTGTAGTGATAATGAATATAATACAGATTCACTCTCTTCTGAAAGTCGATTAAGCATCAAATGATTCCATTTCAAAAGGTTTATATGACATGATCACTCATAATTATCGGAGATTTTACCAATGAAAAATAGAGTGGCATGCATTGCTATTATTATTAGTCTTGGACTGGGATTTACATCAACAATTGGTGAGTCTCAATACGAAAAAATATCAGGTTCTGCACTCTTTCAAAATTATAAAGGAAACACACTATACGTTGGTGGAAACGGACCAAAAAATTATAGCAGAATTCAAGATGCTATTGATAACGCTAGTATAGGCGATACTATTTTTGTTTACAGCGTATCCTCGCCGTATTATGAAAATATCATCATAACAAAAAATAATATCAAACTAGTTGGAGAAAATAAATACTATACGATTGTTGATGGAAAGAGCATTGGTCATGTTATCGAAATAAACGCCGATAATGTCTCTATAGAAGGTTTTACTGTCCAGCATAGCGGACCAAGTGAAGAATTTAAATTTGACTCTGGAGTTCATATAACATATATGGCATATTATGTAGTCGTTACTGATAATATCGTCGTCAACAATCAGCATGGTATTTTCATCGATGGGTCCAAAAATAGTACTATATTAAAAAACATTATTTCAAATAATGTTGAAGGAATAATTATGTATGGTGATGCCCAGTATAATATTATTTCTGATAACAAAATTGAAAATAATAGTAATGGTGTTCATGAAGCCTTTACGAAACATAGTACCATAATCGGAAATACTATCGCAAATAATACTGGGGCCGGAATTATTTGTTCATATACTAGCTTTCATATGACTAAACAAAATAACTTCATAACAAATTCATATGATGCCTATTTTGATGGAAGATTTAAATATTTTTCTGAACGAAATCAATGGGTTAGAAATTATTGGGATACTTGGATTGGATTTGGTCCTAAACTCATAAAAGGACGAATATATATACCTTGGATAAACTTCGATTGGTTTCCAGTACATAAACCATACATTATTCCAATTTACAATTAGAAAAAAGTTCATATTGATGTCAAATTCATAGTTACAATTAAAAAATAAATGCTGGTTTTTTCATAATTCTATTAAAACTCTATAGAAATTTATTTTGCGAATATTTGTAAATCATCCTCTAATCGACGACCAGTTTTTTTCTCCCATTCTTCGATTGTTATAGAATATTTTTCATGAATTCTTTCGCCATAACCAAGACCCGTGTAGGAACAAAATGGAACAATTCCTTCAAAGGTAGCACAATGAATGGCACAGCGTTTTAATCTGTCAATATTAAGATTCCATGCGTCCTGGTACCACATGAAACCAATAAACATGCATCGATGATAAAATTTACGCATAGCGTACTGGCTACCTCCAATAGCTGCTTCCTTTAAAATCTGCTTTAAATTAAATCCCAATGGTGCTTTTTTAGCATCGATAAAGTTATCAATGTTTTTTATGAAAGCTGAGGCAATACGTAATTTTCTCAGAGGTCCCTTTTTCTTTGCTTGTTCATTGAGAAAATTCATATAGGCTTCTACATCATAAAAACGTGTTATTGGTAAAGGTTTTCCATTTTCAAGAAAAATGAATGTAGACCCTCCACAGCCGGGATGAACAGAAAATTCCACATGAGGTTCTTTTGTGAATGCTTCAATAAGTCTTGAAATTGGGTATATAAAGGAAAAAGGGTAAAAATCATCACGAGATATCGTCCCAAGAAATTCTTTTTCAATAGAATCGATTATCTGAACATAATCTACGCGCTGACTTTCTCTTTGTCTATCTTTTAGTTTTATGTTTTTATTACAGAAACAGATTGGTTGGAAATGTACGCCTTTCACAATATCTATATTATTGAGAGCAAAACGGACTATTTTACCAGACTCATGGACATTATGATTACCAATGAGAACTGGTACTAAAACTACATTTAAATTAACTTTTCTTAGATTTTCTAATGTATTTTGTTGCTGTGTAATTAGAGGATTTGTTGTTTCAGTAACTCCATCAAATCTGATGTATATCGTGTCAACTTTTTCATCTTTCAATCGTTGACAGTAGTTAATATTTTCAGCAAGTTTTAACCCATTCGTATAAACCTGAATATGCGAAAATCCAACTTCTTTTGCAATTCGAATAATTTCAAAAAGATCTTCACGAAGTGTCGGTTCTCCACCCATTATTTGTATTGATTTTGATCCGAGTGGTTTTTCTAATCTTGTTTGTTGCATCAAATTTCGGAGTTTATCTAATGAAGGCTCATAGATATAACCTGCTGAGATAGCATTTAAAAAATATTGGTTTTCTTTCAAATTGCATCGGTTTGTCACAATGAGATTTGTTAATACTGCTTGAGAGGTATGTTCTGCATATAATTTCGGGTCATTGAATAAACCTGTTTTAATAATAGAAACTGGTTTTCCAGATATTTTAAATTTCATCCATTTTTTATACAAATTTACATCATTAAAATAAATCTCCTTAAACAATCCATGTTTTGGACAGACTTTTATAATCCAAATTTTTCCATTATCTTCAACAATATTTGTATCAATCCTCTGAAGTTTTCCATCGTAAAAACAAGTTGGACATATAGATTCTGTTTTTTCAAACGTCTGCATTTGAGTCAACCATTGATAGATTTTATTATTTATAGTAATTATTAAAAGATATAAATAATAATTTTTGGAAAAATATATATAACACATATAATAATATGACGGTTGATATGGATAACACCATTTTGGAATTTAAAAGAAGGCGAGAGATATATGAGTTTATTTTTCAAAACTCAGGATTACATATGCGCGATATTTCAAGAAAATTGGATATCCCATTTACCTCCTTAAAATATCATTTAAATTACCTCGAAAAAAAAGAATTTATTATTTCAAGAGACGATGGGAGATACAGACGATATTATATTTCACTTGAAATTGGCGAAAAAGAAAAAAGAATCCTTAATTGTCTTCGTAAAAGAACTGCACTTCACATTATACTTTGGTTTTTTATCGCGGTGCAATGTTCACAGAAGGATATTAGTCGATTTCTTGAAAAACATCCAACGACAATCAGTTTTCATCTAAGAAAAATGATACAAGCAGGTATTATAGAACAAGTCTCAATTGAAAAAGGAGTCATCTTTAATGATACACCTCCGATTACTATTAACCGACACCAGATATCAAGTGAGAAAATATATGTTTTACAAGACCCATGGATGATTTATAATCTCCTAATAAAAAATAAAGAGAATCTGGGAGATAATGAAGTAGTTACTAGCATAATAGAATATGTCGATTTTATTATATCGGAAGGTATTCCAAAACAGATTCAAAATCGAGAAGATACAAAAGAATCAATCCTAAATACATTTTGTGGATTCTTTTTTCCGCCCTCTTTTTGTTCTTAATAAAATTGAATGAAAAATTTAGTGTCATTAATTATTATCGCAACTCTTTTCATATAACTATAGAAGACATAATATTCTTTTTTACCTATAGAAAAGATTGGATAATTGCACTATAAATTATATATATTAAAAATGATATTAATGTGCTTGTCTGGGAGGTGGTATTGTAGTGAGTGGGGTTTCTGCTCACTACAATGCCTTATATTTCTGCAAGGACTTTTATATTACACTTAAGAAAGAGATATAGATCATAAGAGTTATCTCAAGTTTCCTGTCTTCTTCCAAATATTGATATTTCCGACAAACGTAAAAAAAATATGATGTTTTTGGAATTTTGAAGGATTTTCTTGGAGGAGGGCTTTATGT
>CAZGIV010000011.1:0-23310 GCA_964526175.1 uncultured Thermoplasmatales archaeon
GGTCTTTGCAATGTAATGTGGTTCATAGGGGAAAATAAATGGCTAATGCGGAAATGATAATGTGTGATTAAACCAAACAAAAATATGTTTATTAACTCAAAACTTTATCAGAACTTAAATTCAGATTTATCCCTAACTTATTTTTTCTTTGGCTTTTGCCACGCTTCTAGGTTGAGCTAGGTAAAATACGTGAAAAGAACAAAGGTAGGAACAAACAGCTTACTATTCTTCAACCGACCATTTTCTTCTTTTTCGATCACGTTTTCGATTATCTCCATATTTTATTCTAGATCTTTTAAGGTCATTGAGAAAATAATCAGCTGGAGTAACTAGCTGACGTTTTTCAGTTTCTTTGATAAGTTCTTCTAGAAATCTGAGGGGATAGCGGTACACAATTCTTTTAGCAAGTCCTATGCTTACGCCAAATTCACGTTATGTATTATACGCTCTTTTTTGCCACCGCATCTTCCCCAATTTTCGAACATTCACCGTGTTCCACTCCCAAGTGATAAATCGCACGCGCTACAATCAAAAATCTTAAATAAACGCCTTGGATATCTCTTAACTCAACTGTAAGATGTGATATATTATGGTACACTGTCACGATATGAGAGCAGGTCAGGTTTATGTTTGCGAAGAATGCGGACTCGAACTAAAGGTTGCGAAGAGTTGCACTGTGAATGGTAACCATCCCAAAGGAATATCTTGCACTGAATGCATTCATGTGTGCTGCAATAAAGATATGAAATTGAGAGAGTAGGTTTAGCGTGCTTTCTTAAATTTTCTGCTATCTATATACTAAAAATCAACAAATATGCCGACAAATACGAATCCGAATATTTCTACCAACCCGCTGGTTCTGGTATGGACTTTATACCCGTGAGTTGATTATACACGATAGATAATGTATTAGATATATAAAAAAATTAAAAAGAAAAGGTGAGGTAAAATATGGGAAAAAATAAACGTGGGAAACAAGATGGAACTGGACCACATAAAGATAGTTATATGGCAAAAACTGGACCTAGTGGTAAAAAAAGTGGTCATAAACGAGGGAAATGCAAATAAGCATTCTCCCATTCTTTATAATAAATTCCAGGAATTGAAGGTGAACTAAAATATAGCGCTGATATGAATTTTAATCTACGTCAATGCAGAACACCTGATATTCAACCATCTTTGCCTGAAGGCGTGCCACCAGAGCATTTACAATAATCTTTTTACAATTTTGAGTCAACAGGAGAAACCTATTATTTTTTATGACTACTTTGGTGTTCAAATCCCTTCCCCTGCACTTTTTTTATCCTCATGATTAATTTTGTTTACACAAGCAAATGATACTCCTTTTCAAACCAAATTATCGGTCTGGATTGACCTTAATTTGCCCCTTTAGTGTTCCTTGGTAGAAACTTTCGGAACTATTGGAGCACACGTAAAGATTATATATCTCCATTGCATACTAATTGTTAACAATTAACCCGGGAGGGAAATAAATTGTCAGAAAAACTTAGAGAAAAAACATCTATAACAAATGTCGCTGAAAAAGAACTTGACCTTCTCATCAGGCATATCGATGTCCTAAGAACTGTTCGTGATCACGGGCCTATTGGCATCATACGACTTTCACAAATAACCGGCCAACCCCAGCACATGATCCGGTACTCACTCCGAACACTTGAGCATGACGGCATCATACGACCATCAGCCCAAGGGGCCATCATCACCGATAAAATCCATGAGACCCTTGGTACTCTTGACACAACCCTTGATGATATGATAACGACCATGGGTGATATAAAAAAGAAACTGAAATAAATTTTTTTTCAAAGACATTCACCGCAGAGAATGCTCTCCAAAATTTTTAAATAGGATTAGTAAATTGTCCTTCTCAACCAAAACGAGGTGCAAGACATATGAAACACAAGAATCTATGGATAATACCTATGATAGTAAGTAGCCTGTTAGTAATCGCTACATTTTCTGCCCAAGCGGTAGAAATCACTGATGTAATAAATGATGTAAGCTCAATTGATTATCTAACCGGAGAAACCAAGGTGATAACCTCCTCCCCAGATATTACTGTTGACAATCTTGATATCATCAAAGCAACCTTCACACAACAGGGGATACAAGCCACTGTCAGCCTGCAGGTGAAAGGAAACATTGAAAACAGAGGAAAGATCATCGATCCCTATAGCGACGATATTTTAAATTTTATTGATGCGGTAGAATACGGATTTCAACTCACAACCTCCACAGAAGACTATATAATCAGCTACTCCAACCAAACCGGTCAACTCATATACGGCAATGAGCAAATTAACCTTACCTCCTCTGATTTCTCCGTTGTCGGTGATACCCTTTCGATTTACTTCTCGTTAGTAAGCGCAGATGAAACCTATGAAGATCTCAGTGTAACATCCACCTTCATAAAAGCAAATTTTTCTTCCATTGAATCAGAAGGACTCATCTATCTCTCCGATGTTGCTCCCAATCCCCCGCTTGAGATTATTGAAGCATACGCACCAAACATTGGTTCAATAGGAGAGAACATTCAATTTAACGGCAGTATACAACCTCTCACAGGACAACCCCCCTACACATACCATTGGGATTTCGGAGATCAAGGGACATCATCACTGTTAAATCCGACACATGCCTATTCAAAATCAGGTGATTATACCTATACGTTTACGGTCACTGATCAAGGTGACGGTACCGCAAGTGAGACCGGTACGATCACAATCTCCTCAGAGGGTGGCTCGAATGGTGGTTCTCTTTCAAACCAGATGCTCCTCTTCTTGGCAGTATTGATTATAATCATCGTGATTGGCATTATAGTCATTGTCTGGATCATACGACGGTAAACAGCTGTTCGTATTCTCTTTTTTTTCTTTTTCCTTGAGTTATCTTTTTATGGTGCAAGGTGATGACTTTCACGAGAAGGGACGTACCACATGAAGGATGGCGAAAGCAAATACGCATATAAGAAAAAATCTGCCTGGGAACTTTTTTCTAAACCACAAATCACTAGTGCCTTTGCGTTTGCAGAAGGATATAAAACATTCCTCAACAAAGCAAAGACCGAGCGAGAAGCAATCCATGCTATCGTTGAGGCTGTAAAAAAGGAAAAGAAAAAAATCGTAGTGAACCAAGAAAAATCAGCAGCAGTCGTCATTCCCGGAAAAAAACCAGTACGCGATGGACTGCGCATCGTTATTTCTCATATTGATTCTCCTCGACTTGATTTAAAACAAGTACCGCTCTATCAGGACTCAGAAAGCCATCTTGCTCTTTTTGAAACACATTATTATGGAGGGATTAAGAAATTCCAATGGGTCGTCATCCCCCTCGCATTACATGGGGTGATTGTGAAAAAGGACAAGAAAAAAATTACGTTTACATTAGGAGAGAATGAAAAAGACCCAGTATTTTCTGTACCCGATTTACTTCCACATCTGTCCCACGACATCCAAGATAATAAGAAAATAGATGAGGCGATTAAAGCAGAAAGCCTTGATATCGTGATTGGAAGTGTGCCAGCGAAAGGTGATTTCAAAGAAAAAATTAAAGCCGCGATTCTTGAAAAACTCCACACGGACTATGACATCACGGAGACCGATTTTATCTCAGCGGAGCTTGAAGCAGTCCCCGCCTTCATGGCACGAGATGTTGGGTTTGACCGGTCATTGATTGGTGCGTACGGACAGGATGATCGTATCTGTGCATATGCAGCGTTACAGGCAATCTTAGCACTAAAAAATCCAGAACATACGGTTATGGCTCTCTTTGTTGATAAAGAAGAAATAGGCAGTGAAGGAAACGCATCAGCACAAGCTGCGGTTTTTCTCCGCTCTCTCATCAGAGAACTCGATGCAAATGTTGATGTCGATAGTGTCCTGCTCAAATCAAAGGTGATTTCAGCGGATGTTCAGTCAGCAGTTACTCCGAACTACACCGAGGTCTTTGAGCTGAAAAACGCATCATCGTTGGGGCATGGTGTGGTGATGTCTAAATATACTGGTCATGGTGGCAAATACTCGGCAAATGACGCCTCAGCAGAATATGTTGCTGAAATCAGAGCATTGCTTGACAAGACAAAGATTCCATGGCAAACCGGGGAGCTTGGGAAGGTCGACAAGGGTGGTGGTGGAACAGTCGCAAAATATTTCTCACGCTTAGGAATGGAAGTCATTGATCTCGGTGCACCTGTCCTCTCTATGCATTCACCCTATGAGATTACCAGCAAGGTTGACCTTTATTCATCGTATCTCGCGTACCTTGCCTTCTTAAAAAGTTAGAAACGATTGGTTCATTGGTTAGAACAATAGATTTCATTCGTTTCCAGTTGATATCCCTTCTTGACAATACTCTGGGGTACAGAGTTTATTTGGTTTTTGAGCGATAGGGAACCCAGCCAGATGCATCATCGGTACGGTTGCTTTTTTCCCATGTTTCCATCGGGCGTAAAACCAGTGTGTAAAGAAGAACATCGGGTTTAATATCCATTTTATCTCTGGTGACCAGAAATCGATGTTGTATTTCCAGCATCGAGCGATGACTTCCCATTGCATCTCAGAAAGGTTTTTCAGATTGGTACGATGCTGGTTTCCCAGCATTGCTTCTTTTAACGGGATGAACAAGACTGGTGTGTAAAACATTTTCGCGTTATGATTCTTAAGGTCATCAATAAGGTCCAGTGTTGCACGGACGTCATCCTCTGTTTCATCAGGTTGTCCGGTCATGATGGTGCATAAAGGCCACCAGTCGTAGTCGTTCATGATACCAACTCCCTGTACAACAAGCTCTGGCCAGTTATCAACATTATAGGGGAGTGCTTTTCCTTTCATGTATTTCTTCATCAGACGAACGCTACCGGTTTCGATTCCAACCTCAACAGAGACAAAACGCTTTGGGTAGGCTTTATGTAGCTCTGGTGTCCACCGTGTCTTTTCCAGGAGAATCGGTGATAATTCCTCTAGAAGTTTCTGATCATAGATAACCGGTGCAAGCGATGCATGCGAAAGGAGGATGTGGTCCACACCAGGGTAGGACGCGATAGTCTTGTACAATTTTACGATTTCTTCTCTATTGGGGATGAAACCTGGTTTTGATTTATATAAGAAAATATCTTCTGTTACGGTAAAAATTGTTTTTGCCCCTCCGTTGACATTGGTTTTGACTTCTTCCATGATGTGTTCAAGAGGGACAGAGTATTTCATGCGATTTGTTGGACTACAGAATTGACAGCCTCGTCCGCATCCTCGAGTGATTTCTACCATGCCGTAGCACGCTGCATGTGTTATGGGAAGAATTTTTTTCCTGTTCGGTTTCTTTGCGATAAAATACGATATCACCGATTCGTTGTTCATCATTTTTTTAAATACACTAATAAGGTCCTCTTCTCCTTCTCCTTGGAAAAGAACGTCGATTCCCCATTTTTTTTGCATTCCTGCGTCGTTGATTTGCCAGGAACCTGCTCCGCCAACAATGATCTTTGGTCTGTACTGTTGGATCGCAGGGTGTGTGATGAGTTTTTCGAATTCAGCTGCGTTTAATGCCTCTCCACCAAATCCGATAAGTGAATTGTAGGTTGTTGAAACATAGGCAAGTCCCATAGGATCCATAGATGAGATGCCAACGATCTTTGTGTCTTTACCGATAAATCGGTGTAACTGATCATAATGGGCAACAACGACATTTTCATTCCCGAATTCTTTGATGAGCAGTGATTCTACTTTTCGAAGACCGTAGATCGTTCGTTTTGCTGTTCCATTGGTGTTGCTGGGCAGATTCCCTAGGTGTTCTCGCAGGGCTAAGCCTGAGAGTTTTTTAGGAAATGTACAAATGAATGCCGCAAAGGGATTATCGTCATATTCGTTTGCCTCTGCACGGGATGCAGTAAGAACGATAGGGTACCCGTTTGGGTGGTTATCCATTGATGGTTGCCTCCGCGGTATCACGTCTGAGCAGGATTGTCTTAAACACAGGGTCTTTAATAGTGTCCTGAAGTTTAAGGAGAAACTCTTTCCAGGAAAGTGCGTTGCGAGACCACCGGATCATCTCTTTTTTATGAAGAGAGAGTATTTTAAGGAAACTTTGCCAATTGTATCCTTCCGCTTTCAAGGGCTTTGACCATCCTGCGTCATTCCAGAGATAGGTTGGAAGTCTGTTGCCGAACCAGAGGCTGAGTGAGTCGATATCCCATTCTCTCCCTTTTTCCTCTTTTGATTGTTTTTTTAACATCAGCGGTTCTGGTGGTATAAGTAACTTCATGGATGATCCCCCATATACATGGTAGATGGCTGAGATATTGTCAGACTTCCTTTTATAATTTTAGAAAAAGATTGCTGCCTTTTTTTCTATGATGACAAACCTTTATATATGGGTGACTTCTATATAGCTGAATACTATCCTTAGGGGGATAATACTATGATAAAAAATTCTATAAGAGTATTATGTACGCTTGTCGTTCTCGCATCGATGGTACTCCCATCGTCCGCGATGATTCAATCAAAAACGTATGTTCCGGTGATAAAACCGTTATTTATGGAAGATTTTGATCCACTGGACTCCAACATTACGGTCACGGTAGCAATTAAAGAAATCCGTGCATTGAAAATAATTGATTTACTATCTGACCCTGATTTTTATGTCAAAGTCACGATTAACGATAAAGAATTTATCAGTGATGTGTGGCCGAATATGAAATATGTCGAAAACCCGAATTGGACTGTCTCTACGATAGTTCCTAAAGATAATGAATTCGTCAACATCACCATAGCACTCTGGGATAAAAACAATAAAATGGACCTCCTCTGTGATATCAGCCCAGATGAAGGCAATATTACCCAAGCGCGTACTGCAGAATTGACCTACAGCATCGCAACTGGTGTCTGGTGGGGTGATGATTACCTTGAAGATCCGAGTGGATACGGGCGATTAAGCGGATGTGACGACAATAGCATTTATCAACAGGATCGGGACTGTGAACTCTGGTTTACCATTTCACAAAATGATTTTGATGGAGACGGCCTGCCGTACTGGCTTGAAACAAACATGTATAACACCAGTCCTTTGATCGATAACCGCGGTGAGGATGCAGACCAAGATGGCGTTCCTATCGAATGGGAACATACCTTTGGGTTAACCTATTTTGAATGGGGCCATGATGCAGGATATTACATGGTTTACGATCCGTTCGTCTGGGAAAATCATACGGCACTTGACCCGGACAATGATGGGTTAAACGACATCGAAGAATACAAAACATGGCAATGGGGTTCTGACCCGTTCAGGCAGGATATTTTCGTTGAAATCGACCAGATGCAAAAAGATCCTACGAGCCAAGAGAAAACTGTCCCGCTTGGGGCATATGATCTCTTACGTGATTCGCATGCAAAACACAATATCGTCTGGCATGTCGATGACGGCCGCCTTGGTGGCGGTGAACTTGTTCCCTATAAAGCAGATCTTCAAGAGCAAGACCTTTCTAACTATTACTGGAACTATTTCATGCATCAAAATGCAAGCAACTGGCGGCGAGGCGTCTTCCACTGGGGGTTCGTCGGATATAATGTAACCCAGAATTTTGGTTTTACGTTTTCCTCAAGAATCGGTCAGTTGTCTGCGATTGATTGCTTTTACCTCCCAGCGGTGTACCTTAATTCACAGGTAAAATTTATTCCACTTTTTTCAAGTCTCGTCAGAAAAACGTTTAACAGTGAGGAACAAAGAGCAATGATTTACGCAGGAGTTATCATGCATGAATCAGGACATTCTCTTGGGCTTCATGGACCAGGGGTCGATGTTCAAGACAGCAAATGGCCTTGGCAGATCAATTACTGGCGATATGGACCATATAAGAGTGTTATGAATTACCGATACGTCTACAGCGGTCTTGTTGATTATTCTGATGGCTCTCGAGGGAAAAACGATTATAACGATTGGGCAAGCATCGATCTTACCAACTTCAACCCCCGGACTCATTGGTAAATCAAATCTGCGGAAAAACCACTGAAAGAAATAACGATATTCTTACTTCTTTTTTTTTTATAGCGTATATTTTATCGGTAATTTTTGAACGAAAAATTGGTATTTCCCTCTGCTCGTCCGTGGAATAGAATCCAAATATTCAATCGATAATGAAAATTCATCACCTAATCGACTCTGAACGTTTTCCTTGATATGACAGGTGTCATCATCAGAGAATCCTTCTTTTTTTACAATATGTAGGATAAGCTCTCCTTCATGATCTTGGTACAACTGATATTCTTTCATATTCGGAGAGGATTTTGAGATAAGTTGTAGGACCCCCATTAATGGCACGAGTCGATTGGTGCTCGATACCATAAATTCCTGAACCCGTCCCTCGATCATCTTGAAGAGGGGAACCTGTCTTCCGCATTCGCAATGATGGGTTGAATATGTCGCAATATCTCCGGTTTTGTACCGTATGAAAGGATAAATCCCGGTGTGGAACCCTGTGGCAACAATCTCTCCTGTCTCACCATCCTTTGTTACTGGTTGTCCGTTTCGATTAATAAGTTCTACAAATCCATAGTCCGGGAAGAGGTGATAGGAGTTTGATTTTTCGCAGGTCCCAGCAAGGACACATTGTTCCCGGTGTCCATATTGACCATGTACTCTGCATTGAAAAAATGGTTCGAGGAATTCTCGTTGCCAATCGTAGATGGTTTCTCCGAAACAAAAAATTGCTTTTAACCCTTTCAACTCAATCTTTTTTGAGTTCATATACTGTGCAAGCATCGTGATCGCTGAGGGGTATCCTATAAAATACGCTGGTTGTAGTCGCTTTATTTTTTGTATGTATCTCGGGAGGTTCTCATCCGTCATCCGATACGAGGAAAGAATCAAGGCTTGTGACAACGGTCGGTATTCCCACGGTTTTTCCCTGCCGATGATTTGAACCGATTTATCCATGACCTGGCACCCACCCCGCTCCAAGAGTATTTTGATGTAGGCGAGGTGTTTTGCGAACCAAACTCCTTTTTCAACATAAAATCTGAGGGAAAAACCAGTTGATCCGCCGGTGTTGGTTTCCTCAAAAACGTGCGTCGGATAATTGGTGGCTTTCAATTCGTTTGAATTTTCTTGTACTGTTTCTTTGGTAAGAAACGGGAGTTGTTGAAAATCATCAAATGATTTAATGTGGTTTGGTGTCAAATGTTGTGTTTTGAAGAGTGTGTTGTAGTAGGGTACGTTTTGATATGCGTGATGGAGGAGTGTTGTGAGTTGTTGCCATTGGTAGTTTTGTATGCGGTCGGCGGACCACTCTTCTGAGTGTTTTGCGAAATTATAGGTTTTTTTATATGGGGAACTATACACAAGGGTAGTCAGTGCGATCCCGCGTCCTGTGTCTTCGTTGAAGAGGTATTTCCAGAGTTTGTGCATTTCTCCTCTGCTTTATTGTAGTGTAGGACATGATTGCTACATAATATTTTCTGTACAAAGGATAAAAAGTAGGTGGGCGGCTCTTCTGTTATATCCCATACTTATGAGAGGGGGCGATTACGTAATATTTAAATACTTTTATATATACTATATAATATTAATAAGACATATCATACGAAAAGCGTAAAAAGGATGCACACAAAAAATACTTGAGGAGTCATATGAAGAAAATCATACCAATTTTCATAATAAGTCTCTTGATCTTTAGCGGATGCGGAGCAACAGCGATTCAACCGAATACCTCAGGTGGAAAAACAATGGCTACAAAAAACAATGCCACATCAGTACAGTTTTCCTCACAACCAAGGATTCTGGAAAGAGAAGAATTCGTAAATATTGAACTAAATGGAATGACCTCGCAACTGATGGAACCAAACAAGCCAGTGTTACCTATCTTCATAAAAACCTATCAGCTACCCTTCGGGTCAAAGTCCATAACTGTGACATGTACTCCGAAAGACATCAACACCATAACCCTCACAAAAAAAGTCATATCCGCCCGAATCGCCCCATTATCAAAAATGAATCAAATCACAACATCGATAAAAGATATGTCAGTATACAACAGTACCGCATTCTATCCAAGCAGCTGGTACAGATGTGATATCGGTGCAGGACGAGACGAGAATGGAAGCGAAATCATTTTTGTTAAAATCGTATGCTATCCAGTTCGATATTCTCCAGGTAACAACCAGATAGAATATACAACTTCTTTTGATGTTGATATGACCTATGAAGCACCCCTGGTAACAGTACAAACCAATGACACCTATGATATGGTCATTATCGCCCCAAAATCATTTAAATCAAGACTACAACCACTCATCGATTTTAAGAACTCCAAAGGACTAAAGACGACATTTAAAGCAGTAGAAGATATTCTTACTGAATACACAGGGGTTGACCCGCCAGAACAAGTGAAATATTTTATTAAATATGCGTACGACACTTGGGGCATTCACTATGTGCTTCTTGTCGGTGGATTAAAATCCCATCTTTTTGCAAACGATAAAGATACACGGTCCGCAGGCTGGAACGCATGGTGGGTCCCAGTTAGATACGTCAATATCCCACAAGATGACGATGAAGGATGTTTATCTGATCTCTACTATGGATGTTTGTACAATGCAACCGGTGGTTTCGACAGTTGGGATTCAAACGGAGACGGTATCTATGCTGCTTGGAACGCACCAGGCGTTCCGAAAGACACCTTCGATATGTACCCTGAAATCTATGTCGGTCGATTACCAGTTACAAACAAGATAGAAGTGGATCATATGGTGAAGAAAATCATTACCTATGAACGCAGCAGTCCTGAAGAGAAACCCTGGTATAACACCTTTGTTGGCGTTGGTGGAAAAACCTTTGATTATTTTGAAGGTAAACCAGATGGTGAATATCTTTGCGACCTTGCCTTTAACTATACGAAAAATGCAATCCCTGATTTGAATCTTGTGTCCGTATATTCAACAAACAAGAACACCAGTGGGTTTGTTCCCGTAGTAAACGATATCCAAAAAGCGATATCCCAAGGTGCTGGGTATGTTGATTTCGAAGGACATGGAAATCCCTTTGTCTGGGATACCATCTGGTATAATGGGACATATCCGAATGATTGGTGCGGTGGTATTACTCTTTATAACTTTCTGAAGGTATCAAATGGTGAAAAACTTCCTATTGTCGTTGTCGGTGGCTGTCATAATGGGTTGTACAATGTCTCACTTCTCAAGACATTAAGTCATAAAACTGGTTCTCAGTACTTCTGCTATGGTGTGCCGATCCCTGTTTGTTTCAGTTGGGGTTTAGTGGTGAAATATCCTGGGGGGGCAATCGCATCAACCGGCTGCACCGGTTTTGGGATGGGGTATCAGGGAAACCCGGTAAGCCTTAGTGCAGAACTTGAATCGAACTTCTTCTATGAAATAGGGAACGGTTCGACGAACCTTGGGCAGGCTCATAGTGGTGCAATTCAAAAATTCCTTGCTGAAGAAGAAATAAACCAGATCGAAGCGTTCGTTATTACGAACTGGGCGTTGTTTGGAGATCCTAGTTTACGATTAGGTGGTTATCCCTAACCAAATTTCCTATTTCGTATTTCGTATTTCGTAATAAAACTTAAATAATTTCCGCCATCGATAATTATAAGAATATTATGTTTTTTCATTTGATAAATTACTTCTTATCTTTGATGTAAAAATAAAGGTATCTGACAGACGATAATTGATAGAAAATTTTATATATAAGTTATTTTATTACCTTTAAAAGCATATCGAAAAGTATAAAATAAATACGGGGGCGTAGGCAAATGGTTCAAATGCAATCTAAGAAGAAAAAAGAAAAAAGACAGAGCATTGAAGAAATCATTCAATGCCCTGAATGTAATAGTACACATTTAAGTAAAGATTATGCACGCGCAGAACTTGTCTGCGCGGATTGCGGTCTTGTCATCGATCAAGATTTCATCGATCATGGTCCAGAGTGGAGAGCCTTTGATAGTGACCAACGGGAAAAACGGGCACGTGTCGGTGCCCCAATGACCTATACGATACACGATAAAGGTCTTAGCACGATGATAGGCTGGAAAAACAGAGACTCCTACGGAAAATCTATCCCTACCAGAAACAGAGCACAACTCTATCGACTACGAAAATGGCAACGACGTATCAGAATCAGTGATGCAACCGAACGAAACCTAGCGTTTGCATTATCTGAACTTGACCGAATGGCATCAGGCATGGGTTTACCAAGAACCGTACGAGAAACCGCAGCAATGGTCTATCGAAAAGCAGTCCTGAAGAACCTAATCCGCGGTCGCAGCATCGAAGGCGTATCCGCATCCGCATTATATGCTGCTTGCCGACAATGTAACGTGCCAAGAACCCTTGATGAGATTGCCGCATCCTCCCGAGTTTCTCGCAAAGAAATCGGAAGAACCTACCGATTCATCGCACGAGAATTAGGATTGAAACTGATGCCAACATCACCACAGGATTACATCTCACGATTCTGCAGTGAACTGAAGTTGAGCGGTGATGTACAAGCCAAAGCAATTGAGATTTTAAAGGATGCTGCCGATAAAGAACTCACCAGCGGTCGGGGACCAACCGGGGTTGCTGCCGCATCGATTTATATTTCCTCAATCTTATGTGGTGAACGACGAACCCAACGAGAGGTCGCTGATGTTGCTGGTGTCACCGAAGTGACGATTAGAAACCGATACAAGGAACTGGCTGAACGACTCGACATCGATATTATCCTATAAACGACTATGACCCGTTGGTACACTGAAAAAAAGAAAGAGCACTTCTACAAAGAAGCAAAACGAACCGGTTATCGCGCGCGCTCAGCCTTTAAGTTACAACAAATTCAAAGCCGGTTCCATCTTATTCCAAAGAACGGTATCGTAATAGACCTTGGTGCTGCTCCTGGTGGATGGAGTCAAGTGGCAAAAGAACTTGTCGGCGAACAAGGGGTTGTTATCGGAGCGGATCTCTCATCGATCAAACCATTAGAGAACATTCAGTTTATCCAAGGTGATATTACGAAATCTGAAACCGTTGAACAGATCAAGGATTTGATGAATGGGAGGAGCGCAGATGTCGTTTTGTCTGATATGTCACCTGATATCTCAGGAAATTATTCTGTTGATCAAGCACGAAGCGCGTGGTTATGCGAATGCGCACTCCATACCGTACAAAAAGTGTTACGACCCGGCGGTCATTTCATCTGTAAAATCTTTGAAGGGGAGGATACGAAATCATTTATCGAAAAAGTAAAACAACAATTTATGGTTGTGAAAACTTTTTCTCCTGAAGCGTCACGTAAAAGTAGTTCTGAGGTCTATATCCTGGCGAAATCGTTTAAAAAACCTTATAAAACTAACGATGAATCATTTGAACAAACCAATAAAAGAGTATATTATATAGAAGCTAATATCAGTTAAGTTTTAAAAATGGTAGAAACAATGGTTGACCAATCCCTCTCTCTTGAAATATTTCTGAAACATACCTACGAGGACATCGAGAAAAAAATAAAGGAAATTATCATTGATCAGAATATTTTAACGATTTTAAAAGATGGGAAACGGTTACGACCAATGCTTGGAGCAATCTCATTTAAAGTATGCACCGGTGGGAAAGAATCAACGCAACTGTATCAGCAGTTCTTAGAAGGAGCAGTCGCAATTGAGCTTGCCCATGGCGCTTCTTTGGTCCATGATGATATCATCGATGGCGATTTAACCAGAAGAGGTGAACCTGCGTTCTACATTAAAACCGGTATCGATAACGCGATCCTCATTGGCCATAAAATGCTGGTGATGGGATTTAACCTCGCATTATCTCATGGGGAGAGGATAGCAAAACTGTATGTGAGCGCATGGGGCGGGACCCTTGATGGTCAACTCAATGAAATCAATTTCAACAGCAAAGACCTCCAAGATATGAACATCACGGCAGATTCTAAGTTCTTCCAGGTATACAGCAAAATCATTGACTTAAAGACCGCAACACTATTTTCTGCAGCATGTAAGGCTGCTGCGTATTGGGCGAATGCGTCCAATGAGATAGCAGATCTTCTTGCGGAATACGGTAGGGAGGTTGGATTTGCCTATCAGCTCGCCGATGATTTAGTCGATCTTGAGAAAGGCGAGATGATTGACAGTGTCGTTATCCCACTGCTCACGCGACTTGAGAGGCGGACTTCGAAAAACGGTAATGTAAAGAATCGATCGATACGAAAAAAGATTGAGAAGAAATCACCGGAGATTAAAAAACTATATCTTGAAGAGATAACAAAACATGTGAATAGGGCAAAAACACTCTGCAACTCCCCACTTCTTCCCGATACACCATACAAAGGGTTTTTACTTGATGCACCATTGTATAGTATCAATCAGATGTTAAAAGAAATTTACATCACCATTTAATGTTTTTAAGGTGTTATAAGAATCGCTGCATGGTCTTTTTCAAAAGGTGAAAGCTCGATTGTTTTTTTGATGTTGAATTTCTGTTTTTCCAGGTGACTACAGACGAGCTCATAAGCCTGTTTCGGTTTAAGTGCAACATCGATGCTTCTTGCTTTGACCATGATAAGTCCACTTCCTTTTGATTTGAGATAGGCTCTCATATTGCGGGTGAAAATATCAGCTTGGTTTCGTTGGGAGATATCCTGATAGACGAGATCGACAGACGGAACAATACTTTGGTAGCGTTCCGGGTGGTTCGCATCAGAAAGAATCGGGATGATATTTGATCGTTGTTCACTAACTTTAAGGAGGTTTATTGCCGCAACCGGTGATGTTTCAACCGCATAGATACTACCCTGGGTGATGATGTCAGAAAGATGACTGACCGTTGTTCCTGTGGCTGCACCAAGGTATAGGACCTGTGCATCGGGTGCGATGTCAATGGAAAGTCCCTTGAGCAGTGCTGCAGCAAGTTTACTGCGGAACGGGTTCCAGGAGCGGTACTCTTTATTGTCCTCGGTGACTAATTGTTCGTTGTAGACCTTGATTCCTTTGCAGACTTCTGGGTTTTGTGTGAAGAGTTTATCGTTTTTTTTGTAAATCCCTCGATGCTTTGTTGGTTCCATGGTCTCCCTTATGAGATGTGGTTGATAAATAGTTTTGTCGAAATAATTAACTAGGGCTCGTGAGATACAGGCGAAGGCGAAGAAGGTATGGTGTTACGTTCTCCTTTATATGACTTTCAAGTAAAGCTCGGCGCGACGTTTACCGAATTTGCCGGTTTTAAAATGCCGATTCAGTACAGCTCTATTCGAGAGGAACATTTCATTGTTCGTAAAAAGGTCGGATTGTTTGATGTTTCCCATATGAGTAATGTGTGGATTACTGGTCCTGATGCGGCTGAGTTGATTAGTCGAACGACCGTGGAGGATGCATCTCGTATAGAGGATGGGAAAAGCCAATATACGGAGATCTTACGGGAGAACGGCACGATTATCGATGATACGATTTTCATGCATCTCGGCAATCGGTTTATGATGATTCCAAACGCGGGGATGAATCAGGTGGTAACCAAGTGGCTGAATGAGCAGGCAGAAAAACATCATCTGAAGGCAGAAGCTGAGGATGTTTCTCAAGACTATGTGATTCTTGCGATACAAGGTCCAAAGTCAAAGGAGACACTGCAGAAGGTGACTGATACGAGCCTTGATGCAGTGAAATTCTTTGGTTGTCAGAATGTGAAGGTTGCTGGCGTTGAGTGTATCTTATCACATACTGGGTACACCGGCGAGCTAGGCTTTGAGCTGCAGATTACCCCGACGAAGAAAGCAGCAGATGTGTATGACGCGATTCTTTCTGCTGGGGGAGAGTTCGGGATTCAGCCGATTGGGCTTGGTGCTCGGGACACGTTGCGGCTGGAAAAAGCATTTATGCTGGCGGGCAATGAATTCGAAGGTGGACGGACGCCGCTAGAAGCAACACTGGGGTGGACGATTTTCTGGGACCATGAGTTCATCGGCAAAGACGCGTTAGTAAAACAGAAAGAGCAAGGAACGTTTCAGCGGATGACGTGCTTAGAGTGTGTTGAAAAGGGTATTCCTCGCCATACCTGTACAATTCAGAAGGATGGTGATGTTGTCGGGATGGTGACGAGCGGAACGTTGTCGCCATGTTTAAATGTTGGTATCGCTATGGGATATGTCGCACCTGATAAACGAGAGATAGGAAGTATCCTGGATATACGGGTACGGGATAAACCCGTGAAGGCAAAGGTGGTAAAACCACCGTTTGTTCCGAAGGATTGGGCACAAAAACAGGTAGAAACTACTCTCTAGAAGACGATAGTGTGGAAATGGTTCTTTCATTTTTTTTTAGCCTATATTTACGTTTTTGTCTTCTTTCTTCTGTATTCTTGATGGAGAAAAGGTTTAAAACAACTAGGAAATACCACTCTCGATTGCTATGGCTGATGACATACGAGATGGTTTGAAATATACAAAGACGCACGAATGGGTAAAGCTTTCAGGGACGAAGGCAAAAATCGGCATCACCGACCATGCGCAACATGAGCTAACCGACATTGTGTTTGTCGAGCTACCCACGGTAGGAAAAGAAATCAAGAAAGGTGAAGAGCTCTGCGTCGTTGAATCAGTAAAATCTGTTTCTGAGGTGTACGCACCAATCAGTGGGAAGATTGCTTCAGTTAATACGAAACTGGATGATTCACCCGAGGTCATCAACAGTAGTCCGTATGATGACGGTTGGCTAGTCGAAATAGAAGTTAAGGATAAATCAGAGGTAAATACGTTACTGGATGCAACAGCGTATAAAAAATTATAAGATGTGTTCAGAGAGGGTTTTAATCGATTAGATCCTTCTGCTGAGAACTCCAAGTCTTGTTTGACGTCTTCTTCATCCATTCCACGTATTTGTCAATAAATTCTAATCGTTCTTTAAAATTTTCTTCTTTTATTTTTTCGAGTTCTTTCAGATTAATCCGTGGGGTTCTCATTGCAAATACCTCTGAAAGAGTGCTTGTGTTTTAAGTTTTCTGTTGAATTCCTTTATGAGAGTCATATCAAGGGTTTCTTCGAAGAGTTTGTAGAGATGCCGAGCGTCCTCAATGTCTTTCTCACTTCCCAAATGGAGCTTGAACGATATCTGTAGTTCTAATGGTGAGATGTAGAAATAATGATTATTGATAATGACTTTTTTTCGTTTCTGGGCTGTCCAATTGTCAAGGTCTGTTTTTGGGAATTTAAACTCGATGTTAGGTATAAATGTGTTTTTCTTTGCAAAACGCAGGGAGATACCACTGGAGAGGTAGTCTTCATACGCTTCTTTGACATCATTGGTATTGATGCAGTAATAACCATCAGAGATAGTGTTCCAAACCGTAATGAATGTTTTAAAATCCTGTTTTTCTACGATGATATCAACATCCTCTGAGGTCCTACTTCTCCCAAAAAGAATAGCGACATATCCAGAGACAATCACGTATCGGATTTGGAGTCTGTTCAGAAGTGACGTAAACTCAATAACAAACCTATCAAGCTTATTTTGTTCTTTTTTGAATTCAATTTCTTTTCCAGATATGTTGATTTTCATCTTCTGTACCAAACCGCAAGTGCATTTAAAACATTTTGTACGAAAACCAGGAGCGAGGGGTTAACGGGAAATGCTTTTATAGTATTGAAGTATAAACAATATCAGAGACGTGGTGATGTTGGGATGAGGGATGACCCGATTGCAAACGTACTTGACGATTTAATGCGATTAGATGATATTTTAGCCTGTATGGTCGCACGACGGAATATGATTAGCGTGATGCCCGCTAGCGAAGGGTTCAAACCTGAAGTAAATCAGATATGGGATAATATTCATCGTGCTATGGATGACGTGTTTGGCGTAATTGCTGCGTATTCTCAGATCGGCCTAGGGGAGATGGAGTTTCGATTGCAGGACTATGAGGTGTTGTTTTATATCTTCCCTGATACAGAGAATGCATTGGTAGCGATTGTTCCTGCACTTGCAAATAAGGGATTGCTTGAGGTTGAAATTGAAAACGCTAGGAGAGAAATTCTCAAGATTTTAGAAAACCCAACACAAAAACATGGTTCTCAGAAAAAAGATGATGAGGTTTACGTAACCGCGTAACGTTTACAAACGCGTGTGAGAAATAAAAAAGGTTGGGTGCACGACCATCCCCATCTATAATGGTTGGTTACACTACCTTTCATGGAGTATAATGGAATTAAAAGTAGAAACAGCGGTAGGAATGTCCCGAAAATGGGATGCACGAGAGGCAGGACGAGAAGTCGCTGAAACAGTGATACAGAATTTAACTCGCCCCCCAGATTTTTTTCTTTTATTTTCTACGATTCATTATGAAAAATATGGAGGATTTCAAGAATTCCTTAACGGTGTCTGGGATGTCCTACCGAAGGAAACACCACTTATTGGTGGGACCGTCGCTGGTTTTATCAATAACTATGGGTGCTTTTCAAGAGGAGCAAGTGCTCTTGCTGTTTCCTATCCCTCTATGGATATCGCCATTGGGGTTGGAAAAAACACAAAAAGAAATCCAAATCGAGCTGCAAAACAATGCGCTGACATGATTCAGAGCGGTTTAAAAGAATCCGCCTATAAAAATAAATTTTTATTAAATTTCATCTCAGGGCCTGTCATGCCTAGTATACCTGGCGTTGGACAAAAAAAATATATTCGATCTGGATTTATAAGTAATTTTGCTTTGCAGGCTCTTGGGTTGTCACAGGCACTGGTTCAGAAAGGTCTTGGGCGAGAAGATGAAATCTTTGAAGAAACAGCAAAGCAATTACCCGATTATCAAATGATACTTGGAACATCCATGGATGACTATAAAGGAATGAGAAATTATCAATTTTATAATGATAAACTCCTGACAAACGCTGTGGTGAATCTTGGAATAGCAACAGATCTCAGCTTAAATGTATACACGACACATGGTATGAAGGAAACCGACCTTCATTTTACTATTACAAAACTCGGTGCCGGAAACCATGCGATTTGTAAAATTAACGACAAACCTGCAGTTCCAGAGTTGTTACGAATATTAAAATGGCCTGAGGGATTTCTCACTGAAGAAACAATGATCCATACTATTCTTTATTATCCCATATCATTAAAACGGCATGGACGGGAGGTCCCGGTTGTTATGCCAATGATAATGAAGGATTACATAATAATCCCATGTGTCATTGATGACGGGGAAGTATCCATACTTACCGTCAGTGGAAAGGATTTAATCAATGCAGTAAAAGAAAACTTGCATTATTTCGATGGAATGCAACCAGAGTTTGGATTATTTTCAGCTTGTATGACGATTCTCCAAACACTAGGTCATAAGACGAATATCCTCCAAGAAGAACTGCATCATTATTTCAAAGATAAATCATTTTTATTGTTTTATAGCGCTGGTGAAGGAACGTATTCCCCATCAAAAAATATCACCTATGCTAATATGTCGTTTAATACTGCTATTTTTGGGAATTCGAAAAAATAATAGTTGAGTTAGGAACATAAGGAATTTTCATCTAATGAAATTTATTGATGGGTTTCCCAAAGTTTGTTAATTCATTTAATGTAAAACCATATTTCTTTGCCCATATCTCTGTTTTTTGTAAATGTGCTAGATCAATTGATCCCACATGGTTTTTTGGTTCATTTTCCAAAGCTTGCATGATGACTTCAACAATACACGCAAAATTTTTCCCAACCGGCATCGTAGGAATCGGTATTTTCACTGGGAAATCAACTAATCCTCCGTCGATACGGGAAATATCAGGTCGTTTTTGACAAATATCATAGGAAAGATTTGGAGGCTGAGAAACATCAACGACGATAGCGTCCTTTTTTAAATCATTTGAACTCAATAACGCCGTAGGGTGGCTTGTCGCTGTCACAATAATATCTGCTTCCTTTGTTTTTAAATTAATAGTGGTTTCAAAATTCCCTTGTATATTCTCTTCAAGTTTTTTCAATTTTTCAAGTCTTCGCCCGATGAGAATCGAATGATTAAATTGTGGAACGAGGAGTTTTGAGATTGCCTCGCCAATAATACCATATGCACCAACAATCGCGATGACTTGATCTGAAGATATTCTATGAAACATCTTCAATGATTTTAACACTGCTTGACATGTCACCGCTGCAGTGTAGCTATCACCATGGTTAATGAAGCCTGAATACTCTTTTTGTTCGGTAAGCCAAATTCCTCCATTTGTTACTGACGTGGTTAATGCACCAAGTTGAATGAGTTCCACGTCAAATTCATTTTGAATACGCAATGCTGCATCAAGAATTTTCTTTCTCACAGTTTCTTTAGGAAGAGTCATCATTTGTTGTGCCGTCAGTGTCAAACCAGCGATATACCCACTCGTTCCATTGATCGTTACTTCTGGAGAAACAATCAATTTCTCAGAAACCCAGGATTTTGGAAATTGTTCGATATCGCTTTCAACAAGAAGATGGCCAATAGTTGCAAATTTCATAGGTGAATTTTTTCTCCATATCTTTACTATTATAATCTAATAAACATCAATTAATCTTTCCACGGAGCTTTTGTAGAGAAAATATGCCCTTATTACGTCTTCTTATAGCTTGTTTAATAATCATGTTCAAATCCAAATAATCTAACACCAGAATATACTTTTGCTTCTAGGGGATAGTTCGGCTCGTATGAAAGTTTTATGTGACTGATGTATCTCACGAGCGCACGAGAAAAATTATCATTTTCAGTTATTTTAACAGCAGTCATATAGGATTTAAGATCAAAATCATTGGTGGTGTCTTCTTGATCGACACCTGGAAAATGAACCACCGCAGATTTTTTCTTTGAAAGGCATAACCCTTTTTCTGTGAGGAACGTAAGAAAATCAGTCCATCTCGTTTCTTTGTTATAAAGGTCCGGGTAAAACGAACATTCTATTCCTATCTTATTATCAATTTTTTCCCCAACACTGATATGCAGAACAATGCGTGTGATATATTTCGCTAGCTCATCTATTAAGGATGATAAACCATTTGTTTCATCCGTCCAGCCAATTGAATTAAGATATGGTATGATTTGATTCGGGTGCATTCTTTTCATAACCAAACGTATTTGAGAGGTTGGACGGGATAACATAATGCCGACTTGGAAGAGCGAGGAATCTAATGGTAATTTCTGAATGCAGTTCATAATCTTTTGTTCAATTATTTTAGGTAAACGTCGTCCTTTTAAAATGGGTAGCGCGGTATGAATTAGCCATGTGTGCTGAGAAATATCTTTTGAAGGGCACATTTGGATAGGTACAGGATGAATGAAAATATTTGGGGTTGGAACATCGGATACTAAATTCTCTGAATCGAATTCAAACCATAATCCAAGGACCTTATGAAAAAGGATTGAATTCGGGTCTGTCCAAGCTAAGGTGAACTTCGTAATTCGTTGCCATTCAGGTTTTTGACAAAATGTATCTGGGAAATTCCCATTTTCAATGAGATGTAATAAAGCCTCACGTTCACCTCTTTTTGATGAAACCGCGAAGAGGAAATCAGATTCATTATCTGATGTATTAAGACTAGATTCAAACCCAAAGAAACTAGTTATATTTCCAGTAAAATAATCTATAAGATTTTTTATCTCAGCATAATTTTGAGGAGATATTAATACCTCAGATAAATGGGGTTCGACGAGACATAAGAAATCAGTCGCTTGTAAACGGTTCGATAATAATTCCTTTTGTTTTATATCTCTTTCTAATAAGGATTTATGTTTATATTGTTCATTGAGAGCCAATAAATTTTCTAATCCTATCTCTCTAGCCGCACTGGCGTTTTCGAATGATATAGAGTGGTTAAGATATCTATTCAAGAGTTCAAGCGCTCCTTAATTTGATGTTACCTGTCCTATAAAGACATTTTTCGCAGCTAAGTACGCAGCTAGGGATGTAGGAATTATACGATTTTATCCATGCGTAACGAGTTCCTTGTTATACCTAAATCAATTATTCCTTGTGATGATTCCGCTGTTGACCTGCAGGGGATTTAAAAAGCCGTACACCAGAATAGACCTTTGCTTCAGGAGGTTGATTGGGCATGTAGACTAGTTTAATATGACTGATATATCTAACGAGTGCACTGGAAAAATCATTATCCGGAATTCTTGCATTAGTTACATATGATTTAAGGTTGAAATCATCGTTCATATCTTCTCGTTCAACACCAGGGAAATGAAGTAATGCGTTTTTCTTTTCCGGGCGACACAATCCATTTTTAACTAAGTAATTTAAAAAAACTGACCACTTTGTTTCGAAATTATAGAGACGTGGATAAAAAGAGCACTCAAGTCCAATTTTAGAATCTACCCCCTTTTCTCCGATATTAATATGAAGAACAATACTCGTGACGTAGTGTTCTAGTTCTTCAATAAGTGACAATAATCTGTCATCGTTATCTGACCAACCAAGTGTTTTTAGGTATGGAATAATTTGGGTTGGTTTTATTTTATTGAGAACTAAACGAATACCTGATGTTGCACGAGAAAGCATGACTCCGACTTGAAAAACGGATACTCCCTCCGGCAATCGTTGAATAGCCTCCATCGCATTTCTTTCTACGTTCTGTGATAATTGTTGACCTATAAGCAAAGGTAATGCAAAGTGCGTAAGCCATGTGCACTCTCGGGTGCTCTCAGAATTATTTATAGACAAAGGGACCGTATGAACGAAAACACATGGAATCGGTACGTGGGTGAGGTCATCAACAATATCAAATTCAAACCAAAGTCCTAGGATATTTTTATATAAGACTGAGTGAGGATTTGCCCATGTGGTAACAAACTTTTCAATGTTCTGCCATTCTTTCTTAGTACGAAACGATTGAGGTAATTTCCCGTTAGTAAATAGATCGGCGAGTTTGTCGCGCTCTTCTCTCTGAGAAGATACAGCAAAAAGGTAATCAGATTGACCGTTATAGTTGTTCAAACGTGTTTCAAAACCAAAGAAACTGCTGATATGTCCATTGAAATATGATGCAAGTTTCTTTATTTCTGTGTAGTTTTGAGAAGAGATTAATTCTTCAGAGATATAGGATTCAACCGAAGATAGATATTGAGCCGCATTTAAATCTTCCAGAGAAGGTTTTCGAAGTTGTATAGTTTCCCATATGAATTTGTTCCGATCTTGGAATTCTTTTAGTTCTCCAAATGGAGGTGATTCGAAGTCGGTTTCAAAGCCGTATTCCCATGGTTTGTTCATTCTTCTGCCCCCAACTGAAGTAACTCTCCTAAAACACATAAAGCCCTCCTCCAAGAAAATCCTTCAAAATTCCAAAAACATCATATTTTT
>CAZGIV010000012.1:0-22215 GCA_964526175.1 uncultured Thermoplasmatales archaeon
GATGTAAGAAAATCCTTGCCACGGGAAGCTGCTGGGAGTACGGACAAAAAACAGGAAAATTAACTGAAGAAGCACCAGCAAAACCAACTAACGCATTTACCGCGGCAAAGTATTCATTATATCTTCTGGGGAAGGAAATTGCCAAGGAAAATAATATGGAGCTTGTTTGGACCAGATTGTTTTATGTATACGGACCAGGACAAAAAAGTCATTCCCTTATACCTCATATTGTCGATTCCATATATTACGGAAAAAAATTAGATATCAAGACACCACGCAATAAGAATGATTTCGTCTATGTTGAGGACGTCGCAAACGCAATTTCATTACTACTATCAAAAAAAACCAAATGGGATCTCTATAACATCGGCTCAGGATATTCAACTGAAATTGTGGATATCATCAATGATGTGTATGAACAGTTAGGGTATAAAAAAAGGTTCCATCTCTCTGATAGAACAGCCTCCTCTGCTGATTTTCCTATTGATTTTTGGGCAGATATCACAAGGATTTATTCAGATGTTGGTTGGGTTCCTCAATGTGGTATTAGTAAAGGGATTAAAAAAACTGTAGACTCTAGGAGACAATAACGTGAATGATTTCATTATAATGATTTTCAATGGCGAATTTTTTTGGAGTATTTGAGATTATTTCCAATAAATTCGAATTTAAACAATGAAAAATATCGGTGTGCGATGACAGATGATAATAGTGAAAAAATAAATTATACGATTTTCATTCCTACGATTAATAGATCAGCATATTTGAGAAGATTACTGAAATATTATAATAGTTATGGAAAAGAATTCAATATTATTGTAGCCGATTCAAGTTCAGATGATGTGAAGAAAAGAAATGAAAACGAGATTACAACATTTAAAAAAATGAATATAATTCACATCGATAAATATCCAACAACACTGAATCCATATCACAAATTTGCAGATATGGTCAAATATTGTTCCACTGAATACGCTGTTTTTTGTGCAGATGATGATTTTATCGTCCCAAATGGAATAGAAAAATCTGTTGAATTCCTTGAAAATAACTCTGATTTTACTTGTGCACATGGTAACTATATAGAATTTAAACTTGACGCAACTAAAAAAAAATTCTACTGGAGACCAATTTATCCATATGAATCGATACTATCCTCTGATGCCAAGCAGAGATTTCAGACTCATCTAGAAAAGTATTATCAGACTCTTTATGCTGTTCACAGAAAAGATTTTCTTAATATGATTTTCGAAGAATTTTCAAAATCAAGCGTTGATCCTATGCAGTTTGGGGAACTATTACCAGATATGCTCGCCCTAATTTATGGTAAGATGAAACGTTTAGAGGTATTTTATGCAGCAAGAGCAACCGCTTCAAGAGTTGCGTACTGGCCAACGATATTTGAATACATGGACCGAGGCCAATATGAGGAAGAATATATCAAATTTAAAAACTGTATATCGACACATCTCAGTAAAAATTCTAATGTAGAAGAACATGAAGCAAAACAAATAATCGATAACTCCATGCAAAAATATTTAAAAATTGCCAAAAAAGAAGATTCATTTGGGAAAATAGGAACTTTAATAAAAAAAGCGCATTTGCCGAATAATATAGACAATTATATTAAAAATTTTTACAGAAAAATAAAACATCCACATGAATATAGACCTTGGATGACCAAAGAACCAGAAAATGATATCGAAGACTTTAATATGATACGGACTGTTGTTTTGAAGGGTTAAAAGAGTATTTACGAAAAGAGTTTAAAACAACGTTTGTTCGTATAGCAGAAATGCTTTTATTAAAATATTAAATAAATCAATATATGACAAAATTATTCCTTTATTTCTTCTTTGCGATGGTTTTAAAGTAAATGATTTACATGATCCTCTCTATTTTTTCCCATTTGAATACTCATTATTGTTTAATTCGGATTTAATATACTTCAGCATCTCCTTCGGATATAATAGATTAAGGAAAAATGTAAAGTCCCTTTTATTAAATTCTTTCAATAGATATAAAATACCAAGATAGACGGACAGTCCGATGAACGCGAAAACAATAAGAAGATACCATCGAATCGTTAGAATTGAAAAACTTAACAAATAGAGTACCAACGCCATTACAAACCCTGCAAAAATGTGACGTGGGATGTGACTAGACATAATTTTTGCGCCAATCAATTTTTTCACGGTAATTTTGAACCAAATAAACCCAACGGAACCAGAAATGATGGTCGAAACAGCTGCTCCCAGTGGGCCGTTGATACCGATCCAAGAAAGTAATCCATTTTTTGGTATAAGTAATAAATTTAATCCAATGTTGATAGCGCACATAGTGGCTCCAATTTTTGCTCCAATGATCGGTTTGTTAATACCACTTGATAACGCAAAACATGGTTTCGTCAAACTTAAAATATATACATAGATAGAAAGCACAATAAGAGTGGATGCTGCAGGGTAAAAAGCACTGCTTAGAATAGTACCAATAACCGGATTAGCAAGCATAATAAATACAACAACTGGTGGTACCATTACCATTGAAATATATCGCTCTGAATCAGCAGCTGCTTCTATGATTTTCTGGAAATCTTTTTTTGTATGATACTCTGAAAACGTCGGAAACAGAACGGTTCCCACAGCGATATGGAGAATCATTAGCATCTGCATGATTTGTTGCATCGAGAAAAAGTAACCAACCTCTACTGATGTCCAGAAGAACCCAAGCATGATTTTATCAATATTTACAGATATTACACCGATGACTGATATTAACATCATCGGTAATGCGAACGCAGCATATTCTTTTCCAAGTTCCCAGCTTGGTTTTTTAATCGGATATTTTCTTAAGAGCCAAAGACCGACAATAAGTGATGTAAGAATAGCAAATACATACGTCATTGCCAGAGAACCAATAGCGTGGCTTGCCAGGAATTTCTGAAACGAGCTTAGGAAATCAGGCCATGGGATTGCAGGTTGGATGTTTGCCATGGTTCCGACACCGGCAACTGCCACAAGGATCATTAGCGGTGTCTTTATACTTTCAAAGATGTAGGTGAGTTCTCGCTTGGCTATTTCCTTTTTTGCTTCAAAGGTCACTGTCGCTATTTGTGTTAAATCTGCTAACACATAGTATAATAGCACAACATACACAACAGATTCTGTTGTTGCATCATAGAACTTATTATGAAAAACATTTTTCCAGATGAAAATGGAGAGAAGAACTACTCCAACCATCAAAGAAGTTAATAGTATTTTAATCGCAGCAAAGGTGCCGATGCAAGTCCCTAAATCTTTTCCTTCCGATATTTTTTTTACATGAGCTTGATAAAATCCAAGGTCCGCGATTAGGTCAAACATCGCGATAAATGACATTGCAAAACCAACAATCCCAATAGCTTCTGGTGCAAATCCTCCCCAGAGTTTTGCTAACACGGCCAATCCTATCCAACCGATAAACTGTGCAATAACTTTTGAGACAGTGATTAGAAGTGATTTTCTTGCGATTACCGACATGTTAAAAAAGCGATAGTACCAAGGGTATATATTAAATAACTGGGGAAAAAGAACTTTTCTATTAAAGGATTCGTGCGAACGGTTTTATCTCATTTTTCACAAACCCGCCAGGTCCGATAAACACATCATTACCAATCATTGTTCCAACGTTTATTAGAGAGTTAATCCCGGTTTGAACATTATCCCCCATGGCCATTCCAAGTTTCCGTCGTTTGGAGTCAATTTTCTTTCCATTCAGTATGACCGATATATTATTTTTATTTAGTTTGAGGTTCGCCACGGTTGTTCCTGCTCCAAGATTGCAGTGCTGTCCAATGATAGAGTCCCCAATGTAATTGAGATGTGGCACATTGCTATAGTCCATAATAACGGAGTTTTTCACTTCGCAGGCGTTTCCAACATGGCAGTTATTCCCGATTGTGGTATAAGGTCTTAGATAGCAGTTGGGTCCGATTTTATTATTAGTGCCGATTACTACCGGACCTTCGATGTAGGTGCCTGAACGAATCACCGTATTCTTTCCTACCACAATGGTTCCTTTCATGGTCACGTTCTTCTCAACGGTCCCTTGGATTTTAGTCTTCATCTTCTTTAATAGTTCCTCGTTTGCATCAAGCAGATGCCAGGGATACACAACATCTCGCCATTCTTTGAGAAATACACCTTGCATTCGCTCTGTATGCACCAGCATGTTGATTGAATCAGTGATTTCAAATTCACCTCGGAGCGATTTTTCTGTCTTATGGATGTAGGTAAAGATTTGTTTATCGAAATGGTAAATACCTGCGTTGATGATGCTGGAGGAGGGATGGTCCATTTTTTCGTAGATTTTTACAACATTGTTTTTCTTGAGTTCTACAATACCGTACTCTGTTGGATTCTCAATCTTTACTAATCCAATCTTGGTCCCCTTCTTTGCGATTTGTTTAATGTCGCTAGTACCAAAAATCGTATCGCCACAGAGAACGATGCAGTCGCTAACGAATGGTTCAGCGGTACCGATAGCATGTGCCGTCCCCATCGCTTTCCCTTGGTTTACATAACGTATTTTAATGTTCCATGGTTTTCCATCACCGAAATAATCTCTTACCATCTCGCTTTTATAGCTGACGACAAAAATGAACTCTTTTAAACCAGCAGCACGAGCGTTTAACAGATTCCATTCAAGGATTGGTTTGCCTGCGATAGGCAGCATCACCTTCGGCCGTGTATACGTAAGAGGATGCATCCTTTTTCCTTCACCTGCAGCAAGAATAACACATTTCATGGTTTTTTTTCTCCTTACTCAACAGTTACTGATTTCGCGAGGTTCCTTGGTTTATCAATTGGACATTTCCGAAGATGAGCAACATGATACGCAAGTAACTGAAGAACAACAGTGATAGCAATGCAGGGGAGCACGTGAGAACTTGTAGGGAACCGGAGTACAAAATCAGCATGGTTTTGGATTTCTGTGTCATTGTCTTCTGCTATGGCGATGACTCTTGATCCTCGTGCCTTTATTTCACCGATGTTCGCAAGGATTTTTTCATAGGTCTCATCTTGGGTGACGATAGCCACAACCGGGGTTTCTTTTGTCAGCAGCGCGAACGGTCCATGTTTCAACTCCCCCGCAGCAAACCCTTCAGCATGGATATAGGAAATTTCTTTTAACTTCAACGCTCCTTCAAGGGAGAGCGGGTAGTTGATGCCCCTTCCAATAAAAAATACGGATTTGGTATCTTTAAGATTTTTTGCGATAGCGATGATGTCGTTGCTCCGCTCAAGGACGTCTCTGACATCCCGTGGGAGCTCTTTCATATGTAAGATATAATTATATAGTTCATCGGACCCGAGTTTCCTTTGAAGAAGAGCGATTTTAAGGGCAATAAGGAAAAGAACAATGATCTGTGAGGTGAATGTTTTCGTTGCAGCCACACCGATCTCAGGACCTGACTGTTGCAGGATGTATCCATCAGAGATACGGGTTGCCGTGCTCCCAATCACATTGGTCACGACAAGTGTCCTGCATCCTGATAGCTGTGCTTCTCGAAGTGCAGCAAGGGTATCTGCGGTCTCACCAGACTGGGTGATCGCAATAACAAGGGAGGATTCATTTCGTGACCCAAAATACCGATACTCTGAGGCAAACTCTGTAAACACTGGTATATTTGTCAATTGTTCGATTAAGTATTTTCCTACCAGACCTGCATAAAATGAGGTGCCGCAAGCAACGATGTGTATAGAATTAATTTCAGTATTCAGAAGTTTTTCAACCTTTTCAGGGAATGTAATCGTTTCTTCGATTTCTGAGATGCGTCCTCTGAGGGCATGGTGAACGGTGTCCGGTTGGTCGTAGATTTCCTTTAGCATGAAATGGGGGAAGCCGGATTTCTCAGCATCTTTCACATCCCAGGTGATGAGTTCTTCCTTTTTATTGACTAGTTTCTTGTTCTTATTAAAAACATTTATGGAGTGTGTGGTGAGCACACAGAGTTCTCCATCGTTGAGAAACATCACACGTTTGGTGTATTTTAGAAATGCGGTGATGTCTGAGGCAAGAAAATTTTCACTATCCCCCGCACCGATAACCAGCGGGCTTTCATTTCGCACGCCAACGATCTTTCCTGGTTCGTCTTGACTAACAGCGACTATCGCGTAGGAACCTTTGATTTTTTTTATTGAAGCAAACACTGCTTCCTCTAGGTTTCCTTTGTATACTTCTTCAATGAGATGAACGATGACTTCTGAGTCTGTTTGGGAAGTGAATGTATGACCTTTCTTTTTTAATTCTTCTTTGAGTTTGTTATAGTTCTCAATGATTCCATTATGGACGATAGCGATTTTTTTATCGCAACTAAGGTGCGGATGAGCATTTTCTTTTGTTACACACCCATGGGTCGCCCATCGAGTATGACCAATCCCTGTGGTTCCTTTCAGATGGGGGATTTGTTTTTCTACGTTTGCTATCTCGCCAACTTCCTTGTATACTTTTAATTTTTTATCGATGATGGCAACACCTGATGAATCGTATCCTCGGTAATCAAGACGCTTCAATGATTCAAGTAAGACGGTTCGCGCGTCCCGAAATCCTACATACCCTATGATTCCACACACGTTACATCACTTTACTTTCACTTGGAATGTTTTTTCTGATATGTTTCATGGGGCTGATTGTGCATTTTCTCCCGATGATTTTTCCAGGATCTACGACGACGTGACTTTCGATAATGCAATCTTCTCCAACCATGGCTCCTATTGGGGCTCCAAGTATTTTGAACTCATTATCGACCTCTATCATCGTTTTTCCTGTTATGGTCGAGAATCCATCCCCGATGATGCATCCTTTGCCGATAACGGAATGGGAGATATGTGAGGTTGATGCGATGTGAACATCATTCATTATAACACTACTTCGTATTTCGCTAAATGGGTGAATGACGGTGTTGTTTCCAATGCTGGTGGAGGGGAAGATGCATGCATTGGGCCCTATTTCACAGCTGTCGCCGATGACCACGGGTCCGACGATGTAGCAGCCTGCATAGATTTTCGTGTCTTTTCCTACAGAGACCGGACCTTTTATAGTGACGTTTTTTTCGATGGTGCCGCTGGTTGATTCGCTTGTTCCTTGAATCATTGTTTCGTTGACGGTGATAAGGTCCCATGGGTAAACGATGTCCATCCATGATTTCGCAAGAATGGTGTTGATATGTTTTCCTTTGTCAACCAGGTACTGGATAACGGATGATAGCGCGTACACCCCCTGCGAGTGGAATTGTTCAATATCTGCAAAGACGGAACCTGGAAGTTTGTAGATCCCTGTTGAAATGTATTTGCCGACGTCCTCTTTTGGTTTTTCTACGATTTTACTGATATTTCGATTTTCGACAAATACGACCCCATATTTTGATGTATGTGGATGCTCTTTGATCAGCAGTGAATATTCTGAATGGTCTTTTATGAGTTTTGCGATGCTTTCTGGGTCAATGATGTTATCTCCCGCTAGGACGATGAAGGAATCTTTAATATGTTTCTTGGCTTGAAGGAGTGCATGGGCAGTACCGAGTTGTCTGTCTTGAATAACGTAGGTTATCTTGACATTCTTATAGTCTTTGAAATGCTCCATGATGACTTCTTTTTTATAGCCAACCACAACGATAATTTCGTTAATTCCACTCTTTCTTGTTGCATCAAATACGTATTCAAGCAATGGCTTATTGGCGACAGGCAGCATGACTTTCGGCATGGTCTCCGTGAACGGTCTGAGCCGTTTTCCTTCACCCGCCGCTAAAATAACCGCTTTTTTTATCATGAATCTCACAGAACTATAATGTTATGTACTTTATTTGACTTTTTTCTTTGACTGGATAATGTTCTCTTATAATTATTAAAAACTTTCTATAAATAAATGTATTGTTTTATTATTAAAATATTGTACTGGACTTAGGATATGTTTTTCTGCGTTCTTATCTGGTTTATCCAATGACTTGGACTACATGTTCATTGACGACAAGGAATTCTACGAGTTCTTGTGATTTTTTTAGTTCCGTAAGCAGATTGGAACTAATGGAGTGTCTAAATCGTGATAGAACGCGGCTTCCGCTTGGTCCCCAACTACCGATTTCCACATATTCGTTATCAAAATCTTTGATTCCTCCAAGAATGGTGAATGATTCGGTCACCATGCGGAACGAGCAAGTTGAACATTCTACCACAGTCCTGTATGGTGTATATGCGTTATCTGTATCGTAGAGAGGCTCGACCTGAACAACCGTTAAAAACCCTTTACATTGAGGGCAGGTCATACTTCGCCTACCGGTTTGTTCCCAAATGTCTTCTGCGACACTCGTTTTTTTATAACTCATCTCTCCGGACTCCATTCCTTCGTACTTCTCCAATCTTTATTATTATACACGCTTCTCCCATATATAGTTTTGCTTAAAGTGAGCTAAAATAGGACAACAAAGCTCTTGTACGAAAAAACAATATCCGGATGATAACGATACAGAGGTTGGTGACATGAGACGGATTACGTTTCTTACGGACTTTGGTACCAAAGAAGGGTATGTGGCGCAGATGAAAGGGGTTGTTTCAAGTATCACCGATGCCCGGATTCTTGACATCACCCATGAGGTTTCACCCCATAATGTGAGGGAAGGCGCGTTCATCTTATGGGCTACCGCACCGTTTTTTCCTCTGGGAACCATTCATGTTGCAGTGGTTGACCCTGGTGTTGGTACGGAGCGAAAAGGCTTACTTATCACGACTAAAAAACAGATTTTGGTTGGTCCAGATAACGGGATTCTCTTACCAACTGCGCACCTCCTGGGAGATTTTGTTGTCTATGAGATTACCAACCCAAAATACATGATTCATCCATTGTCTCGTACCTTCCATGGTCGTGATATCTTTGCACCAGTCGCTGCGTATATCGCACGAGGAGTACCTTTTGGTGATATTGGCACCCAGACGACGCATTTTGTTGACCTCCAATTTCCTCTTGGGGAACATCAAGGGAACCAGATTGTTGGTAAAGTCCTTTATGTTGATCGATTTGGAAATTTAATTACAAACATCCCTCAAGACATTTTACCAAATGATGTCGAACAGAAAAAAACCACGGTGATTTCTGGTAGTTGTCAATGGGACCAGATTCCGTTTGTTTCTTCTTATGGATATGCAAAGCAGGGAGACCTTCTTGTCACCATTGGAAGTAATCATTTTCTTGAAATCAGCGTCAACCAAGGAAACGCGGCGCAAATGCTAGGGTTGCAAGCAGATGCTGATATCCAGCTTCTGTTTGGTTAGAACGTTTTTCGTTTCGTTTTATCGAGTGTTGTATAGGCGTTTTTCCCAATATAGTATAAGGGTTGTATCTGGTCTGTTCTGAGGAGTTCGTTTTTAAATGCGTTTTCATCAGTGGAGACTGCGATTACTTCACCAACGAAAAGCGTATGATCGCCAACAGAGAGGTTTTTTACTAATATGCACTCAAGGTGTGCGTATCCTTCCTTTATAAGAGGTGTGGCTGTTCTTTTTGCAGGTATTAAGGTTAGTCCGGTTTTGCAGAGTTTATCAGTTGATCGGCCAGAATGGGTTCCGCAATACTGTGCTGCTTCACCTAAGGAATAGGGGAGGAAATTAATAATAAATTCTTTACTTTTTTCTATCAGCGCATAGGAGTAACGTTTAGGGGAAATCGAAATGCCATATAAGGGTGGCTTGCCAGAGATAGGGGTGTGCCAGGCTAGGGTTATGATGTTCGTTTTGCCTGTGTCATCATTGCAGGTGACCAAAACGGTTTGCATAGGAAACGCGTAATGGTAATATTTTTCAATATTTCCTTCAACTTTCATTATATCGTCCTCTTTAGTGTTGTGTTTTAAGGATTGCATCAAGAAGTCCATGGGCGTAGTTGATACAGCCGAACGCGGTGAAGTAGTCTTTTTTTTGTGCGAAATATTTTGCATCTTCGTAGTATTGCGATGCAAGTTCAAGGGTTTTTTTTTGGCTGTCTGTGGTTGTTTTTTCGTTTATTTGTTTGATGTTTTCCTCAAACATTACGATGTCTTTTTCTACCCTGGTTTTTTCATCCATACTGTTGATAGTAACGGGAGGTGGTGAGGGGAAATAAATGTTTGCATCGTGTGTATTTTTATCGTTTTATAGCCGATAAAATGTTTTGTCGGGTGAGAAACGACAAAATGGAAAGGTATTTAAACTCACAAAACAACTTTTTTTATCAATAATAGTACATAAAAATGGTGCACTTTAATGAACAAACCCCGTTCACCTATCAATAAAAACATCGAGACTGCTGTCCATGAACTACTGGATTCCCGGGCAGAGTCTCGTATCTATATCTACTTACTTCGGAGGAATCGGGCAAGAAGCGAGGAGATCATCAGAGGCACCAAACTCCACCCCAGTACCGTCCGTGAACTCCTTTCAAAGATGTATGATAATAAGATCATTTTTAGGGAGAAAATCAAAACAGACAGCATTGGAAAAAACCCCTATTCATACGGAGCTGTTTCCCCTATCATTTTACTGCAACGTCGCGTCAAAATCATCGAATCACGGCTCAATAAGATTGCAAACCTGACCGAGAAAACAAATGGCAACAAGTACGTACAAATTAAAATTGGTAACAAGGGAGGCGACCTATGAAAATAGCACACTCCCTAGCAAAAATTCTCGTAAAACGACCGAAAACAATCCTTCTTGTATACACTATCATTACCATCATCATTGGTCTGCAAGTCCGTAATGTCTACATGCAGTCAGACCTAACCACCTTTTTACCTCAAGATGATCCAACATTACAGCTATGGGATAAAATCAACCAGGAGTTTCAGATAGGATCTACCATCATCATCTATGTTGAAGCAGATGACATCCGTGATCCATACGTTTTACGTGAAATGGATCGGGTCACGACAAAAATAAACATCTATGAACTCGACAAAGGGAAAACCGACGGCATCTTTTCAGTAAACAGCATCGCTCAGCTTATCAAAGAAGAAAACGCAAAACCATCCCTGCCTCAGGGTCTTGGCGGAACAGGCAAATATGAAATCCCAGATGATCCCGATTTAATAAACACCTACATGGCACGTATCCAATCGACACAAGGAGTTCTCTTCCTTAATTCCTATAAAGTTGCGGTCATCATATTCCAGCTTTCCGATAATGCTGATTACACTCAAATACTTAACAACGTACGAGCAGTCCTTATCAAAGAAGCTCGCTATTCAACGATGACTATCACTGGTTCTATCGCTATGCAACAGGCGATGAGAGAGCAAACCCTCCAAGCCCTCACTATCGTATTCCCCTTAGCAGCTGTTGGTGTCGCAAGTGTTCTGTTTTTTTTCCATAGAACCCTCAAAGGGCTTCTTATTGGTTTTATGCCACTTGGATACGCGCTTTTACTTACCTTTGGGGTTTTAGGCATCATTCAACCGGAGCTTACCATTCTATCGATTGCTGTTGCTGCTTTGTTACTGGGACTTGGGGTGGATTACTCAATTTACCTTGCGAATCGATTTGCGGAAGAACGTACCATAACCGATAAAGTAGCACGAGTAGAACGAACCTTAGGACAGACCGGGAAAGCGGTTTTTTTGTGCGCGTTTACCACAATCATTGGCTTCGGCTCCTTGATGACATCTCCTATGCCGCCAATGGTTACCTTTGGTTTTGGATGCGCCATCGGTATCATGTTTGCGTTTCTCTCCGCAACAATCCTTGTCCCTTGCCTTTGTCTGGTACTTAAATTTGAGAAGCATGAAACGAACCATCATTGGAAACGCTTCGCATCCTTTGTTGTCGAGAACCGAAAACGACTATTTGCTATCGCCTGTTTCTTCATCGTTCTCTCCTTGATCGTTCTGCCACAGATAAAAACCGATGTCAACTATCTTGACATGGCACCACAGGGAATTCCTGAAGTAGAAAAACTCCTTGAGTACTCAAAAAATTTCGGTGGAGGAACAAATTTCAACGCATTATATATTGAAACAAATAGTCAGGGTCTTACGTATCCTGATGTTATTGAAGCGATCTATAACATAGAAGTAGAAATCAGAAATGCTGGAGGGACCGCGTATTCGATTGCTGATGAGATAAAGAAAATCAACGATGTCTTAGAACGTAGTGCGATCATTGAAAAAATCAGCGAGCTTGTAGGAGTCAATACCATTATTCTTGATAAAATCGCGGCAAAGGGACTTGTCGACGATCAGTATTCAAAAACATTCATTGTCGTCTCCTTCCCGGCGGGAACCAGCGTTGGAACATTAGAAAAGCTTGTAAACAGTGTAAACGACATTGCACAGAATGCAGTAATTCCACAGAACGGGCGTATCTCTTCCCTCGCTGGTCAAGATGTCGTCAGTGTTGAAATCAATAAACAAATCATGAGTTCACAAGCAACATCTCTCTTGATTGCTTTACTGTTAGTCCTTGCCTGTTTAATTATCGGATTTAACTCTATTGGTATTGGATTCTTAGCACTTATCCCTGTTCTTGTCGTTCTTGCTTGGGAACCTGGAGCGTTAGTCATGCTTGATATCCCCCTCTCTATCGTTAACATCACCGTTGCCTCTATTATGATAGGGACCGGTATTGATTTCAGCATTCAGACGACACAACGTGTACGAGAGGAAATTGCAAAAGGAGGATCAAAAACTGAGGCAGTGAAAACCATGATTGAAACAACAGGGTGGTCCTTGATTGGAGCGGCAACTACAACCAGCGTTGCGTTGCTTTCGACCTTTGCTGTTAATATCCCTTCGCTTCATCAATTTAGTATCGTCGTGATAACTCTGATTGGTTTTTCGTTTATCGCAAGCATCTGTATTTTACCGACTCTTTTAACCTCACGGTTGATCAAGTAATACTTTTCTCTAATTCTTATAAGATGAGCTTCTTTTAAATCAAAACAGATTTGATGAAGTGGGAGACGACACCATTATTGTTATTGGGAAATATGGTATGTTTTAATGCACGATTATAAATGAAAAGATGATGCTGATGCATTCCCTTTTTCACTATGATTTTGAAGTATCATTTCTCTTTGGTTCTTGATATCATGATAAGAAATGCAAGCACTTCGACACGCCCAAGAAGCATAAGGACAACAAATAACCATTTTAGTTCTATTGCAAGAGAGGGGCTGATAATCCCTGTGCTTAAACCTGTTGTGGCGACAGCCGAAGTTGTTTCGAAAAGAGAATCAACCGGCTGAAATCCGTACGAGCTGACAATAAACGCAGAAAAAAAGACCAAAGAAATCATCAATAGAACAACCATTGCTGCTTGGATGATCCCTGCATCTGTATATTCTTTCCCAAAGAGTTTTACTTTATATTCACGTTCAGTGATGCTTTCATACACCGCTTTTCGTATCGTTTTTATCATAAGGACAAATCGAAATATTTTAATTCCGCCCGCTGTCGAAAAACTCGCACCACCAACAAGCATGAGGAAAATTAAAAAGAATTTTAACCCATCGGTAAACTGAGCGACAGACACATAACTAAACCCTGAGTTTGTCATCGCACTTACAATATGAAACACGGCTACGTCTGCAGAAAGTCCGAAAAAAATGACCGCGATGCTAATGGCAAAGATTCCCATTACAAGAAATACCGATGTCTCCGATTGGAAAAATTCCTTAAACCTTCTTTTGAACAACCCGGCTATGATAAAAAAGTTAGAGGCGCCAAGTACCATACATATCACGAGTATAGCGTTCATAGGAAATCGAGTTGCTATACTTGTGATATCTCCTACCGGTGCGAATCCTCCCGTACTAATCGCTGAGAAGACGAATGCTATTCCTTTTACAATATCGTGGTATCCAAGGAGATAACTCATAATAACCATTATAATAGTATAGGCAGAATAAATCAAAATAATCAGTATGAAGGTTTTTTTGATTTTTTGGTCTTTGGAAAATCCCATGCCTCTTGCAAAGTCCTGTAATTTTGCCTCAGGATAAAAGAACGCAAGAAGTACTAAAACAATACCAATCCCACCAATGAACTGGGTCAATCCTCGGTAAAATAGAATAGATTCTGGTACGGCAGATATATTTGGTATCACTGAAAATCCTGTGGTAGTGAAACCCGAAGCTGATTCAAAAATACTATCAGAAATATTTTGGATGATGCCGCCGTTTGAAATGTTGATATACATGTACGGGATAGCACCAATCACGGTTAATAGAATAAATATCAGCACAATCAGGCTACAGGAAAGTTTATAACTTAATTCTCGGCGTTCACAGAAGGCATTAAGTGAAAACCCTAATGTTAAGAAAATCATTGCTGCGATAAACAATGCAATTGTAGCTGATGTTTCATTGTTAATAAACGATAGAATGATCGGAAGGACAATAAAAATACCAGAAATTTGAAGAACAAAACCCATATTCGCAAGAAGCGTCCTCATCCTTCCAAGAAATAAAATTATTCTTTTTATATTTTCGTATAAAAAAATTCTTTAAAGATATCCTGGTTATTTCATTTTCTTTTCTGTAATTAATTTTTTTCTTTTCAAATCCTTCAGAGATTTCATAAAAAGGATGTCGCAGAGGAGATTTCCAACGAGAATTACTAACCCAAGAATTAGTTCTCCATCGTATTGTGATATTCCTTGTATCACTCCTCTGACATACCAATCCTGGATGAAGAAGAAAGAAACAACAATGGGAACTAGAATCAATACCGGAGCAAACCACAATTCTAGGCGAAGTAATAACGCATACATTGCTTGCTGTTGTTGATTTTTCATCTTACATCCTCTTTTAGAGTGGAAGAATCATTGTCTCTGGAAGAATATCAATTCCAATTCCTGCGAACACCTGCCATATGATAAGCAGTAGAACCGCTGGTAGTATCTGGATTAAAAAATCATCATCAATATATCGGAGTTTCTTTGCTTCACTAAAAGCAACGACTGTTCCACCAGCCGCTGCAACGATTGCGATGACCCACCACTCTGCACGATACCAAGTGATGGAAAAGAAAAATAATGAAACCACAAATCCTGCGAGTATCGCGTTGTATTTCCCAAAATGGAAACGTATTTCACCCATAAGAGGATCTATAAACGCTGCGCATAACAAACATGGGATCACTATCTGCTGAGGAAAAAACAAGAACAATACAACGGTCCCGGCACCAAAGAATAAATAACCTGCAGGTCTGTGCTTTTCATATCCCCTGAGCCCAAAAAAGTGTATATTCTTAATATCTCCCCGAATACGATAGTACTCTACGATGATAAGACCTAGAAGAATGCAGATTATTGTACACCGTTTCAATGCAAAGAGCCATCCTTCATCAGGAAGAATGTAGTAGATTAGGAATGAGGCAGCGAACGTATGAAACACACGGCGAAACCAATGCGCATCGACCTCGATCGCGTTCATCCGCTCTAAAAACTCAGTCTGATATCCTGTTATCTTTTGTTTTGTCCGTTTTAACGCATCTTTTGTGGTCATCTCTGAGAAAAGCATTCGTTTGAACCACCCTTCTACGAATAAAAACTAGGATTATTGAACGATATCTTGTCGTTCTAACGTCATCATCCCTTGCTTGCTTCCCACAATAACCTCATCAGCTAGACCGATAAATAGCCCATTTTCCAGGACACCGGGGACATTGTTAATCTCTTTTTCTAATGTTTCGGGATCCGCAATCTTCCCAAAATCACAATCAATAATGTAATTCTGATTATCCGTGATAAAAGCCTCATCCATGATTTTGCGTAATTCCGTAGTACATCCTAGTCCTTCGAGCACTTTCTTGGTGGCAAGCCAGCTGAATCTTGTGACTTCAACAGGTAGAACTGAGTCGCATCCAAGACCTTTTACTATTTTTGTTTCATCAACAATGATAATGACCTTTTTTGTATGGTAGGCAATAATCTTCTCCCTTGTTAGTGCACCACCGCCGCCTTTAATTAGATTCAGATTTGAATCAACCTCGTCAGCGCCGTCAATGGTGACATCAATTTCAGTTCGATCATCAAGTTCTATTAATGGGATTTTTAATTCTGTCGCTAGTCTCTTGGTTTTTAATGAGGTTGGGATTCCTTCGATTTTCAGACCACCTTTTACCATCTCTCCAAGTTTTTTTATTGCGAATTCAACAGTGGAGCCTGTGCCTAGTCCTACAACCATCCCGTCTTCTATATATTGCACTGCTTTCTCTGCAGCTTGTTTTTTCATCTCTTCTTGTTCCACTGGTCCACCGACAGGGTAATGGAACAAGGAATACAAAAACTTATACATCTTATACTATTACGGAACTGGTAACTATGCTAGGTAAATGTGACGAACACGGGTATTATCGCGGAGAAGTGTGCCCGATTTGCAAGACGAAAGGGAAATTCCTCATGAGTGATCGTGAACTTGATTCCCTCGGTCGTATCATGGCTGGGGTTCTTCGCCATTTCCCAGAGAAGCTTGGGGTAATGGTTGACGGTCATGGTTGGGTTGATATCTCTGAATTTGTAGAAGCCGTAGGTGTCAGCAGATCAGGATTCCAGTGGCTTCGTGAACATCATATTGAGGCGATTGCGCTAACCGATCCTAAGGGGAGGTATCAGATTGACGGCGGTATGATCCGAGCGACCTATGGTCATACCATTGACATCCGCCTTGATGATTTACCACCTGCGGAGATTGATGAGTTTTATTACCCGGTGACTGAGGAAGAAATCGATATCATTCTTGAGGGTGGTTTAAATCCTATTGATCGGAAAAACGTTCATCTCAGCGGTAGTATCGAAAAAGCAATTGAAGCAGGAAAGGTACGAACGGAGATTCCCTTGATTTTACGTATCGATGGGAAAGCCGCAAGAGAAGACGGTGTAAAGATATTCCGGGCTGGAAAAGAAGTCTATGTCACTGAGCGGATTGATGCGAAATACCTCTCAAAACAGGAATCATCTACCCCTGAAGTAGAGATACCTCTAGAAACGGCTCCTGAAGAGGAACCGATAGTAACGGTTCAAACAACCGAAACAGAAGATAAACCGAAGATAAAACCGAAACGGAAGAGTACGAAAAAAGTAAAAAAAACAAAAAAACCAGAATAATTTTTTTCTATTTCAAAAAGGCGATGGAGTCTTGGCCTGCTTTTACAGGATCTCCGATTTTCACAGGGATTGATTTTATCTTTTCTGCCGGGAGATATACATCAACTCGTGAACCGAGTCTGATAATACCGAGTCTATCTCCTTTTTTCAGGATATCTCCTTCTTTGATGTATGGGTACACACGTCTCGCAATCAATCCTGCAATTTGTACAACCGTTACTTGCCCAATTGCAGTTTCAACTGTAATGATGACTCGTTCATTCAAATCCGATTCTTTTTTCCAGGCTCTTAGATGATATCCTGGAAAATGTGTCATTTTACTGATGCGGCCGTCTATGGGCATTCTGTTCACATGAACGTTGTTAACCTCCATGAAGGTCGAGATGAAGTACTGGTCCTTCTCTTGTTTAATATCTCTAATTTTTCCATCGGCAGGAGCAATGATTCCATCTCCGATTGTTCGCTCTGGGTCACGGAAAAAGATAAGGAAAAATACTAGTACACAAAAAACAGGGATAAATAGGGAGATGAACCATAGGGAAAACCAACAGAGTGCTAATAGAAGTACACTCAGAAGTAAGGGAGGTGCTACCCAGGACCAACAACCTTTCGCTATCTTCATATCCTCTCACCAGCTGATCGGGTATGAATTCCGCATTCCCCTCCTTTTTTGAGGGTTTTTCTCCATCGGCCATCTCGTTCGCTTTCATGTTCGAAAATAGGCACGGTGCAAGGCCTACACCCAAGGGATCTGATTCTTCGGCCATCAGGATATTTTTTCCTATACCAGGGATGCGCAAGTAATTTATTGATTTTAATATATTTCCATATTTCCTCTTCAGTCCAAGCAAGAAGCGGGTTGATTTTTGTTTCGTTTTCACTTATTTTTTCTACTTCAGCTACATATCTTCTCGTGAACCCCTCGGTGTTTCGTAACCCGCTGAACCATGCCTGTAACCCAAGAGTGGAATACGCATAACGGACCGGAACAACTTTTAATAATTTACAGCAGAGATCAGGGTCCTCGTAGTAGATTTCATGTCCTGTTTCTTTTTTTATTTTTTCTGCTTGCAAGCAATACTGCTGCATAGGTAATAAGGTAACGTCAATATTGTTTTTCTTCAACACCTCTGGAACCGTGTCTCCAACCATGAAAATCTTTGGTTTGAGATTATATTGGTGTATAACCTTGACGACAAAGTCAAAGGTCTCCTTCGGTTTATGGATCGTTAAAACAGAAAAGATCGGAACATCTGCATCGATGCTTCTAGCAAGATGAAGCAGAACCATGCTGTCTTTTCCCCAGCTGCAAGCAACAGCGATTCTCTTGCCATAGGTTCGAATCGCTTCTTGGATTAATTCCTTCGAATGTTGTATTTTTTCCTCTAATGTTTTTTGATTTATCTGAAGTTTTTTTGCCTGGAACTTATATGGTTCGATATGCATCCGTCTTCTTTTAATTTCTTTTCTCCCACCACCAGTTATATTTATAACAATGTAATCTTGTGGAGAGATTGTTTCCTTGTGTATCGCTTGTTGTAATGACGCGATGGTAACTCCTGCTTCCGGTACGACACTGATGCCTTCTAATTTTTCAAATAACGCTTGAGCTTTTCCGATTTCTTCGTTGGTAACGCTGTACATCTCTCCTTTGGTTTCTTGTAACACATCATACATACCGCCGATTAACGAATACGCAGGAAAGCGATTGGTCAGCACATGGGCTACGGTTTGATCAATGATTTGTTTTGCTGATTCATTTTGAAATCGTTCATCAATCGTTCGAGAATGATTTTGCCATGCTTCGACCATCGGAGCATAGGGATAATTTTGAGCACCGTGAATTTTTGGTAATTTTTTTCCAAATCGTCCATCAAGGATGAGTCGCTCTGCTGCTTCGTAGGCTGCAATGGCTCCAGGGCCTGAACCCAGTGCCTGAAAGTAATGATCAGGGATCTGACCAAGGAACAGGGTCGTATCGAGCACCATTGTTCCAACGCTATCACGACGAGCAACATTCCGGTACCCTCCTTCTGAGAGATAGCCTTCGACATGGGAAAATTGATTAGCGAGGCTAATTGCATCGTAGTAATCACCGTAAATAGGAAAGAGACGTGTATAGGGGTTGGTTTTGGAAAAGGACCAAATACGTCTCACCCGTGCATCCTCTGTGGCAAATAAGAAAATCGGGTATCGGAGTACATTTGAATAATACACAAAGGAAATCGCATTATTTCCATCAGAGGACATCACCAGGGGTTTACCTGAGTCAAACGTGCTCATGACCCGTTGGAAGGTTACTTCTGCCTCAAGGTCCTTAAACGACCCGGTATGGCACTGCGGGTATGCATTTAAGCAGATGATGAGATTTTGTAGCCCAAGATGGTCAGCGAGCTTAGTACTTTTATATGTATGAAAACAACTCCCCTGATCAATCAGTCGTGGGTCTATTTTTTGGATAGGAAGCCACTGATGATAACGCCAGATTCCCTGGTATGATTCATCGATGGTAAGGTTTTTTTGTTCATAGACAGTTTTTAACAACGCGTTACATTTATTTTCACAAGAACAGATATAATGGTCTCCCGAGTAACTCTTCCCACATTTTAGACACTTCAGTGTGTATTTCACGTTTTACGCCGCCTCCCGCAATAATAAAATATATTAATTAATATTTGTATGACCACGGATAAGAGCATGAACCCGTTTCTCAACCCTGTTTCCGGAATCCCTTTTTTAAAAAATTTTCTTTGTGATGTACGAAGATTGCGAGCGTATTCTCCTGAAAAAATCAAAAACTATCGAGACAAAGCACTTCGAAGGGCGCTTCGATATGCTGATAATGTCCCCCTGTATCATCAAAAATATTCTGCAAGTAATCTTCATCCTCAGGGCATTTACGGAATACAAGATGTGACAAAAATCCCTTTTACATCAAAACAAGACCTTGTCGAACATTTTCCAAATGGTATCCTGCCAAAAAATTATAATAAACGGAATGTTAGGGTTGTTTCAACGTCTGGATCAACAGGAAAACAAGTATCGATTTACATTGATTTTTCTGTGTTTACTGGCGGGATTGGAGCGTCATTACGAACCTACGATGAGCTAGGAATAAACTGGAGAGAAGCTCACTTAGCAAATATCGGTAATTTTAATCCGAATATGGCTGATTCAACCGCTGAAAACCTCTTTTACTCTAAATCATCATTTGCAATTAGTAAAAATAACCGTATCAGCCTAAATGCATTTCGTCCTATGCAGGAAATTATTGCGCAATTAAATCGATTCAAACCTGATGTTATTTATTCCTATCCTGCAACGGTTTTTCAGCTAGCGTTTTATAAACAAAAGGGTTATGGAGAACATATCAACCCAAAAGCCTTCCTTGTTGGTGGTTCAGTTCTGGAACCATATACAAGGAGTTATGTCGAAGACATCTTTAAATGTAAAATGTATAATATTTACGAATCGGTTGAAACCCTTGGGGCTCCGATAGCATTTGAATGCCGAGAAGGTACCTGGCATATCAACTATGATTATTTTCATGTGGAGGCAATAGACGAAAACATGGAGCTTGTTCAAAAGGGAAAACGAGGCCATATTGTGGTGACACGACTCTTTGGGAAGGCGACACCTATTGTACGATACACAGGGATGGATGATTGGGTGGTACTCTCCGATGATGAAGAGTGTGCGTGTGGTTTACATACCCCGGTGCTAAAAGGTGGCGTGGAGGGACGAAGAAGCGATAGTGTGGTATTACCAGATGGCAGATTGTTTCCCGCGGCATCCTTTGCAAGCCTCTATAGCATTCTTAACGAGCTGAAAACCAGGAAGGTGAAGCAATTTCAGATTGTTCAGAAAAAACTTGATGAAATAGACATTCTTGTCATCATCGATGATGATTTACGTCATGTTGGTCCCTCGCTTGATGTTATCTTTGAAAAAATAAAAGAGATACATCAGAAAAAGGCAGGTCCTGGTGTACAGATTAACGTCAGAGAAGTACAGGATATTCCCTCTCAAAAAGGGAAACCTGCACCGCTGGTCGTCTCCCATGTGCAACCTGACAAGAGATATAAGGTAATTGATGAGTAGGTGTTTAATCGGTGAAAAGTTATCCCTTTTAGAATATACGTCATTGTTCAAACTGGGTTTCTGTGCCATCGTTAAGCCTAAATAATAGCGAATGTTACTCCATATACTTTCTTTCTAGAGGGCTTGTAGCTCAGCTAGGCTAGAGCAATCGGCTCTTAACCGATTGGCCGAGGGTTCGAATCCCTCCAAGCCCGCTGATTCCTTTTATTTCGTTCTTTTCGTTTTCTTAATGTGTTTATGAAAGAATCGATTATTTTATGAGAATCTTTTATACCCGTATGTGATGCAGGTACAATTAAATAAACGAAAAATGAGTGGTGGTGTCACCTATTAAAAAGAAATGTCCTCAATGTAATGGAAAAGCAGTTCGTTTGTATCAAAACAAAACCATAGATGGAAAACGCAAATGGGTACCTACTGCATGGTGTTGTACTGACTGTAACTTCCTTTACACCGTTGCTTCAGATACTCTCATGTATCCTATCGGGGGAAAGGACTATAAAAAATCGTATGATGGGAGCTGTCCAAATTGTGATATGAAACTGACCAGGTTATTTCGCCATAAAAATCCTGTGAATGGAAAACAAGAATGGATTTCAACAGCCTGGTATTGCAACCGCTGCAAATATGTCTGGCTTGACAAATAAGAAAAACGACAGCGGTTCGTTCCTAAACAGTTAAATATAGCTATCTATTTTAGGGCTCGGTAGACGAATCAGAGGAAAATCCAATGAAACGCAGTTCACGAGTATGGAAAAAACGAAGGAAAATGCGCTGGAAATGGCGTAAGAAACGGATGCGACGAGAAAAACGTATGCGGAGACAAAAAAAGTAATACATATCATCATGGGAGCATGGTGTAACCCGGCATCATTACGGGCTCCAGTTAGGTATGATTACAAGAGGGTCATCTGACGTATGATGAGTAACTGGAGCGATGACCTACGAAGAGACCCGTCGATCTGGGTTCAAATCCCAGTGCTCCCATCCCAGTTAAAAAAAATTA
>CAZGIV010000013.1:0-15933 GCA_964526175.1 uncultured Thermoplasmatales archaeon
GGGAATGCATTCGGGAAGCGTTCCAACAACCACTGGATGAACGGATACTGTGGTTCATAGGAAAACGGCATAGTCACGGTCAGAGTCGCCCAACCGGATTCCAAGCCGAATGAATCGATAGCTTTTGCTCGTATCGTATACGTGCCTTGTTTTGTCCAGATATGATAACGGCGAATGAGAAGACCTTGTTGATAGTCGATGGTCCGGGTGTTTGTCCCATCGCCCCAGTCGATGTAGAACGAGACCGGCGTGTTATCGGAATCGTTTGCTTGGAAGGTGTACATCACACTTTTTTTAATCTGTGCTTGTGTAGGTCCGTCTATGGTGGGTGTCTCTGGTGGTTGGTTGTTTTCCATGGTGTTGAAGGCATGGAGAAATCCCCATCCGTATTGCCCCGCATAGGAAGAGCAGATGTACACGGAGCCATCAGCACTGATGACTGGTGAGGAATGTAAGCTGCAATCGCAGAGGGTTTTTCGCCATTTCAACGTCCCGTCAAGACCAAGCGCGATGATCTCGCCGCCACCATTCATATCCATATGAATACTGCTACCGATGTATACGGTACCATCATCGGAGATTGCTGCAGTTGACCCCCAGACACGGTCACCTTCTGGTAATGGGAATGTCCAACGGATGGTACCATTGGGTGAAACTGAAATGATAAGACTGTGCCACATGCCGAAATACAGGTTGCCGTCTTTGTCCAGTGAGGGACTGGAGCGCATCCCGGAACCGGTGTAGGTCTTCCATTTCAGGGTACCGTTGGGGTAGAACGCGTAGAGGTAATCATCATCGGAGCCACAATAGATTGTTCCATCGGGTGCGATAGTAGGTGAGCCATGCACCCATGCATCTGTCGTGTAGTTCCATTTGACTGTCCCGTTTGGGTATAAAGCATAGATGGTCATGGAGTCGATGCCGCCGAAGTAGATGATGTTGTTGGTGTCAACCGCTGGTGTGGATTGTACGCCTCCGCAGTTGAATCTCCATTTAAGGGTGCCGTCGGGGTATCGTGCATCCAGACCCTGCCAATGGCCGTAATATAATATTCCATCATTTCCGACGGTAATGGATGTCTCTATCTCTGGTGTACTGCAATGCCACTCTTCGGTTCCGAAAGAGTTGATTGCATAGAGAACACTTCCATATCTTGTGGCGATATAGACTGTGCCGTCAATTGCTATACCTGGATGACTGCCATAAGTTCCAAAACCATGATGTTCTGCGAATGTCCATTTTAAGGACCCATTTTGATTTACAGCATACATGTAGAAAGAACCGAAATAAATGGTTCCATTCCTATCAATCACTGGTGACCCTTCACACCAATCAGATGCTGGAAATCTCCACTTCTCAAAACCAGGGTTCTCCGCAGTGCTAAACGGACTTCTCCCAATGTGTTGACAGTTCAAACCCTGCTGTGGCCACTGATGCGAAGACAAAACAGAACCCGAAGAAGAAACATTCTTTCCGTAATTCATCTGTGTTCCTTCAACATGTGAAATCATGTCTAGAGGGATATGTAACGAATACGGATAGATCAAATCCACATTAAACTCATTCTCAACATAAGTCGCCTTGTCCATCTGACCTGGGATGTTGGGAAGAGCCAATAGGCAGCAGAAGAATCCAGCGGCAATCCTTAAAATAACTTTATTCATACATGCCACTCCATTACTCAATGATATTAAATTCATATATGACTTATATAATTTACTGAAGGGCAAACTGCTTGTTTAAATAGAAAAATATTAATGACTAGGAATGATTCTTAATCCTGTTTAAATGGAGGAACGTATTTTGAAACGAAAAATAGGAAGTATATTTTTAATCATGCTGGTGATTGCCGCGTCTCTACCAATCATGACGTTCAGCGAACCAAACACACTTGCAGATACTGGAGGGGGCAGTGAAAATGATGGTTATCTTGACTTCGACTATTTCATTGACACTGTAACCTATCTATCGAACATTATCCATAATAGCTCCGTCTATGGTCTTGGTGAGATCAAGAAAGGAAGGTATTTCGGCTCTGATGGCGACAAAGCTGCTGCTGATTTTATATTTCATAATTTTACAGACACTTGTGGATTTGACCCAAACGATGTGAGAAAGGTACAGCTAACACCCTTACCTGAAACCGGCAATAAATATAGGGAGTTCGTTGAAGTCACTTCATATGAACTGACCATTAATAACCCCTTCTTTACTTTAGCGGAAACACTGCCGCAAAATGATTGTTATCCTATCGTCGCTACGAGGCCAGCGCCAGGAAACGAAGATTGTACTGTGAATACAAATTTTGACCACGTTCGGGTATATGAGGAAAGAGACTTTATTAAGCGATTCCCAAAATGGCAAACCGGGGAACAGCCCTATAATCTCTCCTTTAATGCCTTAAACGACTGGGACATAATTCTTGGGGAAGTCGTTTTTGTTCCTTCTAACGAAACAGTACCACCTCATGATTGCGAAACTGTTTTTCTGTTCGATGAAGAGGAGGGGGTGGAAGATAAAATCAATAATGCCACAAATGCCGCTGCCATTATACTATTGCAAGATGCACCAGTCTTTTCCTTCCAGAATGCAGAGAACTATACTGTTCCCATTGCACGCGTTGATACGGAAAACGAATCAAATGATCAGAACCTGACGCTTATAAAACAGCTCTTGGAAGAAGAAAATATTATTATCGCCAACAACTTGGTATATGATAATAAAATCACCTTCGTCCATAACATGAGTTCCTCTGAATGCGGCCCTGATTTTAACTTTGTAATACTCTTTCGTGCCACAGGGGTAAATCATTTCGGTATAACGGATATAATGCTAAGTTGTTGTTATAGATACTGGTTTTTTAATAAGATCAGACCATTTCGTGAATGTCAAGGTATACTTATTTATGATGATCGGACCGCGGATTGTCATTACATGTATAATCAATTCATCGATACACCTCGTTTCAGAGCTAGGTTATTGCCTATGTTCGCTCTTCCGGGTTTTTCCGTGAACCAGACCGTAGGAGAATTCCTTAAAAAACATAGTGGCGGTCTCTTCAACACGATAAGTGGGCACGTCAATCAAATACACCACAAGGAGGATGATGAACCTGGTGTTGTAGCTCATAACGTTGAGGCGTATCTGAACATCACCCAAAGCCCAGAGGACAGGGTCGTTGTGCTTTCGAGCAGGTACGATTCTATGTGGGGGGAGTGTGCGGGTGACAGTGCTGCGGGTAACGGGATCATCATGGGCATCGCGAAGTACATGCAGGAGCTGAACCAATCTGGGATCAAGCCGAAATACGATGTCACGTTCCTGCTCACCACTAACGAAGAAAATGGTTACACCGGAGCTGAATTCTTCAGTGATTCCCATAATGATAATATTTACATGTGGATCGGTACCGATCAACTGGGGTTCAATCATGGAGAGCTTCATAACGTCTATAAAAATGAGACTCACCGGGTAGTTGTCAGTGCCATCGTCGAGTCGCTTGATTATTCATCATTGGGATATGGAGTCAACCATCAAAATACGTCTGATATTAAATATTATAATGTAACTAATCCTCCATATGGACAGTCTGGTGTTGGCGCGGAGGATGTCGTTTTCTATAGCCGTGGGAATTGTGATACAATTCTCATTCACAAGGGTGACGCTGAGGGAGACCCGTGGCAATTTCATCACGGACGTGGACTGAATCTCGCAGATGGCGACGTGATTGACGAGTCGCGTTTTGATTGGGCTGATGCGAAAATGTTTTACAACATTACCTGGGAGACGGTAAAATATTTCCTTTACGATCCGGACTGCTGGTTTGATGGATCAATCAGCTATTCAGGTGTGGATTCACCAGACGATCCGGATCCAAAGACCGATTCCATCAGTGCGACCTTCACAGTGAAATCCGTGCTTCCCCATGACAAGGTCCGAGTAAAAGCGAAATTAATACAAGAGTCTACAGGCATCAACATTCTTCGTAAGAATTTTGATTTCATCGCAAACTCTTCAGGGGTTGAAAAGACCATCACTGTCACCTTGCCACCAAATGAATATCCTATGGAGGGGTATTATCACCTAGTCCTTGAATTGCACAATTCTACCGGGCGCATCATGGACATCGCGTATCCTGATAGCGGGTTATACAACGATATCGATACGCAAAACGGGCATGAATATCTGTATCCACGAGGCAATACGAATCCGAACAAGCCAAATGATATCCAAGGTAATCAAACACTGCAGATATTCCAAGAAGGCACCTTTAACTCTAGCACGACAGATTCTAACAATGACAAACTGGAGTACCTATGGCACTGGGAGCCGGGGGATGAAGAAAAAATTGGGTCGTATGAATCCGGTGATCTCTGCTCAATGACGCATAGGTATCATTCAATCGGGTGGAAGACGATACAGGTCAAAGCGAGAGAGGATTACCTCGGCCAACTCTTCGATTGGTATTATCCGGGGATTATAAACCGATATGGTTCCTGGAGTGAATGGTCAGAACCGTTTGATGTAAGAGTACGATTTTTCCTTGACTTTAGCGTATCATGCTCCTCAGCCGCATCATCGCAAAGTGCAATGCTGTCGACGACGCTTCCGTCTGTTGTTGACATAGACGCGATCTATACAGCGACTGCTGTTGGCGGCACTGAACCATTATCATATGACTGGAATTTCGGAGGACGATATGCATGCCAGGATCAGAGGGTGAATTATAGCTTCGATGAAACGGGGGCTCAGACGGTGACATTGAACGTCTCTGATTATAATGGCTTCTGGAAGAAGATATCAGCGAATATCTCTATTGTAAATCTTAGCGCAAGTTACAACCTAAGCCTCCCGTCGCTGTTCGCCAATCCAGACGAGATTATCGTCTTTAATGATACTTCAGCGATTTCCAGCGATCGCCATATCACGAATTGGACATGGGATTTCGGTGACGGGACCTTCTCCTATCAGCGGAATGCAACTCATGCCTATGATTACGATGATGTATACAACGTAACGCTTACCATTACGGACAACAAAACTGGGATTGATATGTATTCTATGCTACTCATAGTTGGCTATGACGAAATTCCACCAGAAATAACCTCTGTTGATAGTTCACCAGGCATGCTTGGGATAAATATCTCGATTGCCGCGATCGTCACCGATGACATTAGCGGGGTAAAAAGTGTCATTGCCAGTGTCACTAATCCTGATAATACAACTACGAACTGCTCGATGACTCATGTGGTCGACGATATATACCATTGTATTTTCCCAGACACTTGGCAGATTGGGGTGTACAACTACAGTATCCGGTCGGTTGACCATGCAAACAACACGAACTATGTGGAGGGGTTTAACTTCACGGTCTCCGCAGAAGCCAACATCACCGTCTGTACAACCAAAGATACCTATACTTCAAGCGAATACATCAATCTCACAGACCCGCCTGGCACTCCAGCACCATCGCTCGGGTATGAATTGTTGGATGATGGTGCGGTGCTGCATCTCTGGAACCAATTCGATAACTATTATTTCAACACCAGCAGTGGTATCCAGCTGACGAATCACAAGAACCAGTACTGGTCACATAATGTACTCATGCTTGGGTACTACAACATTGATCAATGGAACCTGATGTATCGGACGGATGAGCTCACCGGATTTAACCGAGACATCGAGATCGATGAAAACTCTTATGTGAACGTGACGTTATGGAAGGATCTTAGTTATGCTGGATACTCGTTCCGTCTTGCCATCCGATACCATCTTGGCATTAACGACTGTGACCTCACCGTCATCCCGTACATCAAGAACATTGGCACGACGAGCATCCCGTATGTGCTAGGGTTCGGCTGGGAACTCAAAGACATCCAGATCAACATGACCACACAGGGTGATTACATCCTGGTGGATCAAGACAAGTACCTGTTGAACCAGACGCTGGATAACTCGTACACCAGTTTGAATGATACCGTGTTCTATCTCAAAGAGGACGTGACGGGGTCGCAGACCCAGTCGTTGTATCTGCGCTGGAACCCGGATCTCACGTATAAGCTGCAGGTGAAATCACGGTCTGGTCAGCAGAACGCCCCGGTCACCTTGTTCATCCGGGTCGGGACGCTTGCCGCGGGTCAGCAGAAATCCACCAGTTTGCAGTGGTATGATGCCAGTCAGGAGACTTATTATTTCGACGCATTTGATGCGAATGAGGCATGGGAGTATGACCCAGAATTAATGACTGACGAAACCGAAGAAACGTTTGCATCAACTCGCACGGATACCACCGTCGAACTCTGTAACGGGAACACCTGTGAGGGGGACGATCTTGGAACGATCCAGAAGGTAGAACTGCGGGTGAATGGGTATTACGAAGGTAAGAACGGAGGAAATATTACCTTGCGGCCGATATTTGAAGAAACCGATGGTGAGAACTACACGTTTGTTGCCCCGGAGCGACCGGAATGGTCGCAATGGTTCGACATCACCAACGACGGCGGCCGAGGTGGCGGGGGATTATTACAATGGTCCTGGTCTGAGGTTAATAAACTTGACTGCGATGTAGAAGCATCTGTTGGAGCAGAGACGACGCTTTTCTGCGCCATGGTACAGCTCCGGGTCACCTACAATACCGCGCCATCCGTGTCCAATCCCTATCCGCCCCATGGAACCAACGGCATCTCCCTACAGCCTCAACTAAATATCATGGTCTCCGATCCGAATAGTGACACGATGAACGTCACCTGGTATACGAACTCTACCTCAAGTCTGTTATCCTTGCGCCCCAACGCCAACGGCAGTATCACCGAGCTGCAGCGATATCCCACCTCTGAGAACGCGAACTATAAATGCGTTGATGAGACGATTGTCAATGACAACGATTATGTGTACTGGAGCGGAACCAGCTGGAAGAAGGATACGTATAACCTTGCGAATCGTGGAGCAGTATCCGGGGTGATTCACAGTGTGACTGTCTACGCCAGGTGTAACCGGGCTGGATTCGGAATGGATCCCAGTGTTCCGAATCAGGGTAAGATCGTCATCCGGTCAAGTGGCAGTTATTACTATGGAACCGAGTTTGCGCCTACATCTACGTTTACCTATTACAGCCATACCTGGTCTGTCAATCCCGCGACCGGTGCCGCTTGGAGTTGGAGCGCGATTGATGCACTTGAGGCCGGCATTTCGTTCATTGGAAATGAAGGCGGTTCCTCCAAATGCAGCCAGGTGTATGTTGTGGTGAATTACACGAACCCGAACACATGGTATCAGTTCGGACAGAACAGCAGCGTCAGCAACGGCGTGTACCGTCAGCGATTCCTAAACGCTTCAGTGAACGGCCAGTGGTGGTACTGGAAGGTGAAAGCGGATGATGGTACCGCGTCCACCTGGAGCAGCGTGTACAAGTTCTACACCGGGTATCAGTCGAAGATCGAGAACACGGGTGAAACAGACATTAGTGGGTATTTGCTGATGCAGGTGCAGTATTACAATGAGACAACGGAAAACTGGTTTGTTGATAATGATACCGTGAATGAGACCACGCCACGCATCATTAACAGCAGCAATCAACTTGGTCTTGACACCATCTTCAACGGACAGGTGAGAGCATCGGATTTAACACATGGCACAGGCACCTATCGTGTTTATGCTGCATTTAGAGATCCCGAGGGAAACATCCTGAGAACAAACGATGATGCCGACCTTGAAGCATGGTGGCAGTTCAGTAAAACTTGAAGAAAAGCCATCCTGCGATAAAGTGGAACGTCAGGTGGTTCACACCTGACATTCTACACCTTTTTTTGTTATTGAAAGGGCAGGATATTGAATAAAAGCGCAAAGTCTCGTTCTCCTATAAAAATATATACCACTAATGAATAGTATAAGAGTAATTCTCAGGTTTAATAATACAAAGTCAGTACTACGTTCGTTTTTCTTAATCTCTTTTTTTTCGTATCCTTAGTCTCCCCTCTCCATCATATTCCTGCCGAATCCATTGCTCGGCATTTCGTTTGTTAAAACTATGATGAACAGGGTGACCTCGTCCATCTACTACCTCATATTTCAATCGCTTCCCCATACTACTCTCCCAACCTCTTTTCTTTTATCTGGTTCCTCCGTTGTTCGTAATTACGGAAGAACTTTATAAGTTCCTGCCCCAACTCAGTGATAACATATTCATGAGTCTTTTTATTATTGTCGACCACATCCAATCGTTCAATCAGATTATATTCCAAAAGTTTATGTAATCTTCGTGTCAGCGTATTGTCTTTACATCTGGTGAGGTCTTGCAGTTTCTTGTATCTCATCGGTTCATAACTCAGATACGATAGGATGTCGATCGTGTTATCTTGACTAATGATGTTCCCCACTTCTTTCATGGTCTGATAGAGATCAACCTGAAATGTTTTTATTGAATCCTGGATGACCTGTTGTTGCTTCTTAATCACCATTCATTTTTTCACAGTAAAACATATATCACTCCTAATATATTATACTTTCACTTTTTGAAAGTAAATTAAGAATTTACTACCACAATATGAAACTTTCAAAAAATGAGGGGGACTTAATATATATAATAAGATAGATATACTCTTTTTAAATGGATAATAAATCGCATAAATCGTTCCAGATACCACTTCATATAAATAGCGATTTTTCATCAAAAAACGGTAAAAAATTGCGAAGGTTATATAAAGGAGGAGCGAGATATAAAAACAAGAGAAAAACCCAGTTCTTCCTCCTGGAAGAATTTGGAGTTCAAATAAACGAAAGTATTGACCAAGAGAAGCGCGAACTTCCCTTGGTCTGGAGCAACGATAGAATGAGTATCATCGCCCCACACAACATAGATACTGCGCCTAAAAAGGTTTACGGACAGGATTGGGAGGCATACAATCAGGCTCAGACGCAAGAGAAGATCCTGTTCATGGAGCTTCTTAACGAACTGACTTCTCTCATTCCCCAACAGAAATACAAGGGGAATGGCAGACCACCAACGCCTATCAATGACATGATTTTTAGTATCTGCGTGAAAACCTATCTTGATTTTAGCAGTCGGCGCGTTGAATCTGATATACAGATGGCACGGAACCTTGGATACCTCACTCATGTTCCTCATTTCAATACCATCCTGAAATATCTGAACAATCCTATATTGGCGAACGTGTTCAAGGAACTCATAACTGTTTCAGCATTGCCACTCAAACAAATCGAAGAGAACTTTGCTGTTGATGCAAGTGGATTCAGCACCTCGATTTATCTTCCCTGGCAACATGTGCGAACAGGATTATCAAAGAGACGGATGTTTAAGAAAGCCCATCTGTTCACAGGGACGAAAACCAATGTGATTACAAGTGTTGAAGTCACCGATGGATATACCAATGATACGACAATGTTCCGTTCCCTGCTCTATGATTCTGCGAAACATTTCGATGTGAAGGAAGTCGTAGCGGATATGGGATACTCATCGAGGGAAAACCTTGGGTTGGTCAGTTCAGTAGGAGCGATACCGTTTATACCTTTTAAGAAAAACATTAGAGGACAGTCGAAGGGGGTGAGGATCTGGCGTGTGATGTATCAGTATTTCAAGGAAAATAGGGAAGATTTTATGCGACATTACCATAGAAGAAGTAATGTGGAAAGTGTGTTTTCTATGATTAAAAGGAAACAGGGGACGTACCTTCGGACGAAGACCGATGTCGCACAGATAAATGAGATTATGTGCAAATGCTTGGTTCATAATATTTGTGTGCTTATACAGGAGATGTTTGAGTTAGGAATCAAGGTAGATTTTAAGGAAATCATCCCTGAAGAGTTTATGTGCAAAATAGAATTATAAAAAGTTTATGTGCAAAGCTTAAAAAAACAAGATCCTTCTTCTAGACACCGTTACGAGGTATGTTTCCCTTTGGGAGGGACTGGTTTGCGGGAATACTCATGGGTTTCAGGATGTTGTGGTTCTTCTCCGATTCCCACCACACAGACATCTAAGACACCCTTCTGACCAAGCTCCATGATCAACTGATCAAATGGATCCTTTTTGTTCAAAACCTTCTTATATTTCAAATCAGAACTTTTCTGATGATTTTTATGGCCCACCACCATCTAAGGCATCTTCCTTAAAAAAAAGATAACGGGTCTGTGCTTATAAAACCGTATATAAAAAAAAGATAAAAAATAAAAAAAAAGATTTGAATTAAACGTTTATGGGGCCACGGAACGAGGCACTGATGTACACATGTCCGCGATACCCTATAACCTTCGTAGAAATATCGATCGGTCGCATGAGGATGACACCGCTGCTTCGTATACCTGACATACTAATCGTGGAATAATGGAGCCGTAGTGCAAAGAGATGGGTGGTTCTTCCTGTCGAGTCCATGCCTAGGTATAAGGCAAATCCACGGACCGTGGTTTTATCAAGTAGCCCGATGGTCGTTGGTCCTGCATCTGTCCGACTGGCGATTCCCAACGCACTGATGGGAAGGATTGTTACCAGCATCATTCCGCATACCATTATGCCTACGAGTGTTTTCTTCATAGTATTAAATCCCATTCCAAGTTCTTATATAATTAATATAATTTTGTCAATATATTAATATTTCGCCTCCTTCTCTTACCAACAGGAGAAGATAAAAAAAATCGTCCAGGAGAACATCCCTTTCTTGAACGAAGGATCGATTGGTCAAGGTACACCAAAGAAATACGTCAAAAAAACGTTTCGTATTCTTCTTTTCCCCTATCATTTTACGAGCAGTAAAGATAAATAGCGATAGTCTTTTCCAGGTCCGACTATGAAGATCCAAACCGAATGCCTGCCCTGTCTGTTGAAACGGATTCTCTTCGAAGCAGAACTCAGTACCACAGACAAGAAACTCCAGGCTAAGACCTTACGCACCGCCTGCCGTCTGCTTGCCGACCTCTACGACCCGGAGGTCTGCAGCGCCACGATCGCAACACAGCTCCACAACGCAGTCTACGACACGTTACAGGACAAGGACCCCTACAAAGAGCTGAAACACAGCAGCAATGCCATTGCGACGACGCTCCTGCCTACAATCGAAGGACTCATCAAGGCATCACCAGACCCTCTGAAAACAAGCATGCAGTGCGCCATCATCGGAAACATCATGGACTTCGGCATCGACGGCCACAGTGCCCATCCGCAGATGCTTACCGAGGTCTTCGACAGACTCTACAAAGAAGGACTCGGACATGACGACTACAAAAAACTCAGGAACCATATCAAAAATGCAACCCACATCGTTCTCTTCACGGATAACTGCGGTGAGATCGTCTTTGATAAGGTCCTCTGCCGAGAACTCAAAGGCTTCAATCAGAAACTTCATCTCACGGTCGTCGTCAAAGGCGCACCGATACTCAGCGATGCCACAGAAAAAGACGCAGAAGAAATCAAGCTTTTCGAAGTCGTTGATGACGTCTTTACCACAGGATGTTACGCGGTCGGAGTCGATTTTCAGAAGCTGCCAGCTGAGGTAAAAAACGCTTTAGACCATGCGGATCTGATCATCGCCAAAGGCATGGCTAACTATGAATCGTTTTCTGAAACGACCTACAAACCAATCGCCTATCTGCTCCGTACAAAATGCAACGCGATCGCACGTTCCATGGACCTTCCTCGCAACATCAGTGCCATAAAAGTATACGAATAAACAAACAACGCAAATCCGTCTTTTTTCCCTTTCTATGGACAAAATCCCCCCATATCTATAAAAAAGGTTTTTCTCCTTGGAGACCTATTATAAGGAAAAGTTTATATATTTATAAAAGAATAATTATAATGATGGATACACAAGTAAAGAAAAAAGAAATCCAAGAACTCTACAAGGATGCCATCGTCCTGCATCTCCTCAGAGAGGGTATGAACCCCAATCGAGCTGAAGCAGAAGCACGTCGACGCATGACGCGTGACGATTCCCTATAAGAATACCAACAACCTTTTTTTATTACTCCTTACGAAAGAGCAGAGGAAGAAAGAATCAGAAAAGGAGGTAGGAAGGATCTGGAAGGGGCATAGGAGAGATGGAAGGAAAAGGAATTAAAAACATCTCCAGATCCTCTTACGTTATACTTTGTCAAATGTGATATATAAAGATTTTTATCAAGAATATCAAAACGGAAAAATACCACTACTCCTGACAAAGCACAAACGCTTTCTCGACAGCCTCTTCTGCGGACGAAGCAACAGACAACCGGGATTCAGACTGCCTCATCAACTGCCCAGACGCCAACTCATCGACACACCCGCCAGTACCAGCGACCAACACCACCGGTTTACCAAAAATCGTGGCAAACGAAATCTCACTAAGCGTCCCCCACCGACCCCCAATCGCAATCACCACATCAGCAGCAGACACAACTAAAAAATTCCGACGCATCCCCAGACCAGTCGACACCGGGACATCAACAAACGCATTCGCCTCTTCCTTAGTCTCCGGCAGCAACCCAACTGTTACCCCATTCACCGATTTCGCACCCCGACAGGCTGCCTCCATTACCCCACCACGACCACCACAGAGCAGGATAGCACCCCGCTGCGCGATCCCCCGACCAACTTTTTCAGCAACCTCTAGCATCACCGCAGATAAATGCACATCATCAGCATCACTTCCACAGACCGCCACAATCGTTTGCATCAACCCCAGGCTATTCACTGCTTGCTTTTAACAGTTTTCACCTACCCAAAAAAAAACTAAGATTACTGTACAGATGCATCCGGCTCAGAAATCGCAAAACACGTCGTCTTACGCCCTTTACGAACCACAGACACCAGACCAGCCTGGTCCAATACCTTGATATTATAATTAATCGTCTGCGGCTTCTGACCAAGCAACCGGGCAATCTCCTTCTGCGTCATCCCAGGCCGCCTCTTCAACGACTCAAGGATCTGGATCTGAAAATCAGTCAACCGGAACCGCTCCGCTTTGGGGAAGTTCATCCCTGTTGGATAAAACACCCGATACTTCAACCCCTCCCGACGAGACTGAATCAACTCTGTTTTCTCAAGGACACCTAAATGATACGACAAGGTCCCATTCTTCACCCCGACCTTCCGCAGAATCTGATTATAATGCACCCCCGGGTTCGTCTTAATAAACCCATAGATCTGCCCACGGACGAACTGATCAAGAACGTCCTCCTTCTGGATCCGTGAATACAACGGAAGCAGCAGCGTAAATAACACCAACAAACGATAGCGACCACTCTCGGTAAACGCCACCAGACCAAAGGCCAAGAGTCCGAAACTCGCGGTGATCGCAGAAATCGGTGCCTTATTCTTATCGACCCACAGTACTGAATGAGCCACAGACCCCTCATAATTCACGGTATACTGCTGCGTCGTCACATACGTAAACCCAAGCGCATCAGAGACATTCACGATCAACCGATACGTCCCACTTTTCGCATAATCATGGGCAACCGCGATGGTATCCGCAGAATACGTCCCCGTGGACCCATCACCCCAATCAATAGAATAGCTAACCAATTGCACATCAAGATGCTCCCGAGCCAGCTCAAAAAACACTACCTGAACCTGATAGACATCCAACTCCTGGACCGATTGAATGAAATTCGTCTTCGCTGTGAAATTCTGCAACGGAGACACAACGACTGCTGAGACACCAAGCACCTCAGACTGCTGAGGGATACTCACCACCGGTTTTTCGTCATAATACGTGATCGTACTCCCCTCTGGAAGAATACTGGTCTCCTCAGACGATTTAATAGCAAGACGATCATTAGGAAGCTTTACGACGATACTCATTGATGGTAACTCAACTAAGTTTTTCAACGCACCATTTAAGATGATGGTACTGGTGTTCAACAACGGGTCAGCAACAATCGTAGAATAATTGGTTCTGGTAACCTGATCGCTGAGCTGAAGAGAGCTCACCGTCATATTAAAAGAAGTAGTATCTGCTGAACACACACCAGCAGACAAATCGAAACAGACACCTACCAGTAGTGCTACTGCTACCAACAATAAACCGAAATGGTGACGTCTCCAAAGTACTGACGAATTGGTTAGGGGCATAGTCTTACTTTTTTCTCCGTCAATGATACTTAAGAACAACACCTTATTTAATTGTTTTGAAACAAAGTTTGTATCAATTTATACTTTTTTCTATAAAGATAGCCTTTAATATTTTAAAAAGATACTAACCATGAGGGTTACTATGGATTCAGAACCGAACATCGAAAAACCTCAAAAGCCGAAAACTGGGAAAAAACGTCTGGTCATTGCACTCATTCTTTTCGTCTGTGCATTCCTTGTCCTCTCCGAGGGAATCCCTATCTTTATCGACAATCAAGACACCGATAGCGAAGGATATGTCAATAGCAACATATACCACGTGAACACCTCAGCGTACGCCTTTATATTGTACATGAATGAATATAAGATTTCAACATGGGGTTTCCTTGGCGCAGAGAACGTCGCACAGATGAAATTCATCGTAAAAACAACAGATCCTTCAAAAGAGCTTTTTATTGGTTACGCAACAACTGCAGCAAGCGAACCATATCGTCTGAGTTTCCAATGTGAACTACCAACCTATTGGCATTGGTGGGCCGAACCCTATTACTCTGAGATCTACATTAACACCACTACAATTGAAGGAGACGGTGCTCCAGCATTACCACAAACACAGACGTTCTGGCTTGCTTCAGCACATTCAAATACCACCGCAGAAATGACATATCTCCCACTCCATGAACAATACATCTGGTTCATCATGAATCTTGATGGAACAAAAAACATCACTGCGGATATCCAAATAGCATTCAAATCTCCGATTCTCACTATTCTCCCCGTTCTCCTTCTTCCATTGGGACTAATCCTTGCTATTGGGGGAGTATATCTCCTTATAAGAAAAAAAAGCCATAAAAAATAAACCAAATCCTCCCGTTTCATTTCAAGCCTGTGATTAAGATAAAAACAAAGGGTATGTTGTAAATCTTAATGTTTTTACAGAAGAAATAAGTTTTAATCAACTTGAGTGAGATTTATCTTTTCCAAATGTTTAAATGAATCTAAAGAATAACAATTTTTATAAAATCCATTATTTGGGGAAGTTATAGGAAAAATGAAGAACAAGATTCTTGGTATGTATGTTTGTGTTCTGCTAATTGTCACACCTGTTAACATAGGGGACTTATTTGGTGGATCTGCGTTTCTTGCCAGGAACGTTATCCTCAACGGACCATTGGCAACTAATAATGAGTGGGATTCGGTGGATATAGTCGCAAATGACCGTGACAATCAACCACCAATATTTGGTACACCTTCTCCAGAAAATGATTCTACGAATAACTCTCTTAGTCTTGATTGGAGTATCCCCATCAACGATCCCGAAGGAGATTCCTTTAATTGGAGTATTGAATGTAACAACGGACAACATACTAGAGGAATAAATGAAACTAATGGGACAAAATCACTTAATCTCTCGGATCTCGCGTATTTAAAAGCTTATACGGTTTGGGTAAATGCAACTGATGTGAATGGGAGTGGCCAGGACCATAAGGAATGGTACACTTTTACCACAAAAGCAAGTCTCCCACCCGTGTTTGGAACACCATCTCCAACAAATGGTTCAACAAATAATCCTTTAAACCTTACGTGGAGTATCTCCATCAACGACCCTGAAGGAGACCAATTCAATTGGACAATTCAATGTAACAATGGACAGATCAATAGCGGAACAGGTGCATCGAATGGAACGAAATCTCTTGCACTCTCCAGTCTTGCATATTCAACAACATATACAACCTGGGTAAACGCGACAGATCCAACGGGGAGTAATACTTGGACTCAACGATGGTTTACGTTTACGACTAAAGCACAAAACTTACCACCCGTGTTTGGAACACCATCTCCAACAAATGGTTCAACAAATAATCCTTTAA
>CAZGIV010000013.1:16033-21692 GCA_964526175.1 uncultured Thermoplasmatales archaeon
ACTCTCCAGTCTTGCATATTCAACAACATATACAACCTGGGTAAACGCGACAGATTCTGGAGGTAGCGGCCTTTACACAAGGGCGTGGTATACTCTCACAACACAAGCAGCAAACCTTCCCCTAATATTTGGAACACCATCCCCAACAAACAATTCACAAAACAACCCACTCAGTCTAACCTGGAGCATCCCAATCAACGATACCGAAGGTGATGATTTTAATTGGAGTATTCAATGTAGTAACGGGCAGTCTGCTTATGCGAATGGTACGTCGAATGGGACCAAAACACTGGCACTTTCTGGTCTAGCGTATTCAACGACATATAAGGTGTGGGTGAATGCGACCGACCCGACCGGCAGCAACCAGTATACAAGAAAATGGTACTCCTTCACCACAAATGTGGGTGGTGGAACCCAGCCCCCTGTCGTACCACCAGGACCATCAAATAATTATCCTATTGCCGATGCCTCTGCTGGTGAACCATACCAAGGCTTTGTCAATTCAGAGATTCTTTTTAATGGATCAAAAAGCTATGACCCGGATGGAAACATCACCAACTGGTTCTGGGTTTTCGGTGATAACACCACGGGAATAGGAAAGACCGTTACCCATATTTATTCAAAAGCAGGAACATACTCGATATCACTTACAGTGACTGATAGTGATAAAGCAATAAATATTGATACAACAACCTGCATCATAAAACAACAAAACCGACCTCCGACAGAACCAACCGTTATCGGACCAACAAGCGGAACGAAGAATACCATGTATACGTATACAGTAGTATCAACCGATGCAGACAATGATACAATACAATATGTTTTTCATTGGAGCGAGTCTGTATCGCAAACAAGCAGATTCTTACCGAATGCCACAAACTATACCGTCAATCACAGTTGGACAAACGCAGGACGATACGACATAACAGTCACGGCAACCGATAATCTAACAGAGTCTTCGTCAGGAATCACGGTCTACATCGATGCAGTGCAAACAAGAGGTGCTGGTTATCTTCTTGACAATGACGGAGATGGTATCTACGATGCCTTCTACTCCGATCAATATCACCAAACAACGACGATTCAGAAAAAGGGAGACAGCTATCTCATTGACAGCGATGGAGACGGAAATTGGGACTATATCTATAATACAACAAAGGGGCTTACAGATTACAGAGAACCACGTAACACACCTGGTTTTGAGATCATCCTAATAATAGGTGCAATAGCATTAGTCATGATTTGGAACAGAAAAAGGAAAGACAATAATTAGCATAAAAGCATCTACTACGCTAAAGATACCTTTGTTTTTAACAGAAAGCTATAATGATTAAGAAAACGCCTCTTTTTCAATCACCAGAGAACACATTTACTAATCCTCATGACCATAAATGACGAAAAAACGAGATTTTTCTTCGTTAAAAGCAGTAAAATATATATACTATTAACGATAAATACTAGATGGGTGGAAAAATGGATGATCTGACACCAAAAAATGAAAAAGTAAATCCGTTTCAGAACGACCTTGGGTTCATACTCTGGAAGCTTCAATCAATCGAAGACTTCCTCCCCTGCTATCATTCCATGATGAAACAAGAATAAGGAAAAACCTTCCCCTTATTCAATGACGATTTCCTTTTTCAAAAGAAGATCCCGTAAACGGAATTTCTTCCCATCGGGCAATAACTCGACTGGGGGCTGCACGCCTTGGTCCCATAATTTATAACAAGCACAGTTCAGATGATTCTGCTCCGATGAGCAATATTTTTCAACCATGCGTTTGAAAAGATGTATGGTGCGGTCGCCCTCAATAAAAAATTTCGCAAGAATCGGTGCGCGTATCACCAAGTCCTCTAAACAATTGTTCTGAAAGGGACATCGAAACCCTGATTTCAAGGCGATATACGCAAGACAATCAGCATAGCACTCAGATTGACAGACCTTAAAATCAGAATGCTGAACGACACGAGGGAAATATTGAATACAGGTTCTTGTTAAATCTTGATAGTACGCACATCCCATGTAATCCCATCATTTGTTTGAAACCGTACGATACGTTAATACCAGCTTTTTTAAAAACATTTCCCTAGAAACTCCCCCACAATATTTTTATTATACATTTGTCCTAAATCCTTTTCCGGTTGACCATTCAATTGTACCACTTCAAACTAATTTTATTGATGATACCTCATAAACAATTTTAAAAAAAATTAATTCATCACCTGATTAAGTATCATCTTTACATCTGCATCATTAATTTTATAAATAAACAAATAATTCACTCTAAAAAGGAGGAATAAAAAAAATATGATGAAAAAACTACACTATATTTTTATCGGGCTAGGACTACTTTTATTAATGCTACCGACAGTTTGTGCTCAAACCGATGTACAAACATCAGATTATGAAGAACAACTTTTAACATTATTGAATCAGTATGGTGACGATTTTGATGATTGCTTCCCTGAATTACCATCAGATTTCCCAGCCCTTCCAAACAATTATACAGACCTTAACGATAGAATAAATGAGGTATCTGAAAATACATGGTATCATCGAGAAATATCCTTTTTGAATTATTCAATAGATCAAATTTTCTTTCATACCCAAACAGAAATGACACATTATGCAATTAGTGTAAAATATGAATTTAATGAGATAGACGGAAGATTCGTAATATATGAGATAAACTTTTTCGATGACCTTGAAGGTACCGCTGGTGGTGAATTCTGGAATGGTTATGCAATACCCTCAGGAGTAGCTGAAAATTCTTTAAAAGAAATTGACGTCTGTAAAGGAACCCCGGGATTCATGTTCATTTCATGTGTAGTAGCAATCGCAGTAGTACTACTCACATACTCTCGATATAAAAAATAATTGTGGACTATCCCTTCATCAGATCGTTTATAACTTCCTGAAAATTTAAAATAATTCTTTCATAAAAACAGGGTTTTTTTAGGAAAACCAAAAAGAAAGAACAAGGTTATTTCACCCCGAAAACAAAGAACAACACGGCAAATCCCTTCGCGGTTAGCTGCATACCATCCACGGTCACGGTAATCATTGTTCTCCCCAGACCAAAGACAGGAAGCGTCTTTGTCACCGAAGACCCCGCAGGAAGCTGCAAAATAGTCCCCCCGGTATGATTTTCCCTTAACAAAAACCCACCCTTAAGAGAAATACTCCAAGGGATGTCAGTATAGGTCGTTGTCCCATCATTTCGGATATGAACCGAGACACCAGACCCACCGTTTATGGTGATGAACAGGGGCAGAGCATGCGAAATAGTGAACAGACATTGGTTCAGTTCTTCGACATTCCCGGATCGATCAACCGAATAGAAAGCAATGGAATGCGCTCCATCCTCTGAAACAATAAACGGTGCGGTATACATCTCCCAACTCCCCGCGTCAATCATATAAGTCGTATACTCAACACCAGACCCCGCATCGGTAGCGGTCAATGTAACGGTCACATTACTCCGATACACATCCCCATCCAACTCACCATCTAACAGACAACTCGTCACGGGTGGAACAGAGTCTGTTATCACATATTTCCAGATAAATTCACTCCCAGTACCACCTAAGATCTCACAGCCTTTCACCTCATTAGAGCCATCAGAGTCACAATCACCGATATTCAACCCGGCAAGCATATTTGTCGGACCGGCCAGCGTGGCCTCTTCATAATACCCGGTGCCGTTCCAGCCGATGACATGAACATTCCCGGTCCCAAAACAGAACTCAATAGCACCATCATTGTCAGCATCACCAATCGCAACCGACTCGATCACAGGATCCTGACCAGGATACTCACCATGCCAGACCTGAACATAGGCTGAACCATCCCATTCGAACAACCAACCACCGGGAGTCCCCCCATAACAACCAACACCTATTTCAGGTGTCCCATCACCATCCACATCACCAACACCATCACCAAAGACCGTGACTCCTGCAGGATAACTCGTACAAACAGGCACCCCGGTCCACACCTGCGTGTCTTCATCCCAGTTTAACGCCCAGGTACCCGCGGTCGCATAGTTCAAATCTGAGACATCCGCAATCACCTCGGTCTTCCCATCATTATCAACATCCCCACTCCAGACCATAGGCACCGCATACCCAGAGCCGCTCGGACACGTCCATGATGTCTCAAAGACAAACGAACCAGTATCCAGATCCCATCCTAACGCACTGACATGAATACCACCAGGATTCGGATCATTTGCAATCAAAACCTCCGGATGGGTATCATCATCATAGTCACAGGCATAAATATCGTACACGAAATCAACCCCGGTACCATGATACCAATCCAACGTCGTAAGGGTAACCCCATCCCAAGAGTACGCGTAGACACCATCAACACTCGAATACCCCCAGGAGACACAGAATTCAAGGTCCCCGTCTTCATCCAAATCAACGACACAAGCACCAGATGGTGAATGATACGAACCACCAGAAACAGACCATGAATACTCCTGTACATAGGTTTGTTGTGTTTCATCATATGAATAAATCCGACAAATACCAGAATTCTCATACCCACCAAGAATGATTTCGTTTATCCCATCGCCATCGATATCCCCAACCGGTTGTGCAAACTCTGCATGACCGTCCCCCCCGAAGGCATACTCCCATTGCAGCTCCCAGCCGTTCCGAAAACCGGTCCTATCAAAACCATTTCCTAAATTCGTAATATCGGATGGTTGACCAACCGGTGGATTCATTTGAGAAACAGTTCCTGCCACCGGCAATACCGCAGTAAGGATCATTCCCATAGCACACAGCACACAACTAAGGTTCTTCATCATGTTTCAGTTCCCCTATCATGAGAATTGCACTTCATATGTTTAAATGTTTTCTTTCAAATAAAATAAAGGATCCACCCCAGAAAAATTGGGAATACAACGGTTCTTTATTCTCATAATCAAACAGGGTCTATCAGACAACAGGTAAAAGAGAAGAAATGATATCATCAATTTTTTTAAAAAAAAAAAAAGAAAAAAAGGAGAGCAGGCTACGCTACTCCGATAACGAAGAACAGGATAACAGTTCCTGATGCACTTGCCTCTGCAGTTCCCGCGCTGACCGCAATCCCAGTTTTCCCAAGGCCAATGACAAAGTCTTTCACCGTGACTGATTCACCGGGTGCAAGGGATGCAATAGTCCCTGATTTGGTTTTCCCAATAAAAATCAGTGACCCATCAAGGGTTATCGACCAGGCGATGTTCGTCAAATCCGTTGTACCCGTGTTCTTAATAGCTGCAGAAACACCTAAGCCACCTTTTATGGTGATGGTGATCACAACAGGGTACTGAATCGTAAAGCTAACGGATTTCTCAGTTTCAATATTCCCTGCGTTATCAACTGAGTAGAAAGCAACGATATGGTCACCGTTTCCAGAGACAACAAAGGGTGTCGAATAGGTCATCCATGAGCCGCCATCAACCTTATACATGGTGTAATTCACACCAGACTCGGTATCAATTGCGGTTAAGGTCACGGTCACATCAGAGGTGTAGTTGCCCCCGCTCATGTCTCCAGCAAGTGTTGCGGTGGTGACCGGTGGCGTGGTATCCTGAGCAGCCCCACTGAAAAGCTGGAAGTTCAAATCATGGGGAAGTGGATTCGGATCCGCACCCGCAATT
>CAZGIV010000014.1:0-21620 GCA_964526175.1 uncultured Thermoplasmatales archaeon
AATTCAGGGGGAGTACTCCAGGTGTTTGGTTGAATGCGTTGGAGATTAACACTCCATATGCCGACCGATATAAAAATCAATAATATAGTTATTTTCAACCCAACAATCCATTCCTCTGTTTTTCCAACAAACGTTGCACCTAACGCATTTAGGCCAGTGAATATCACAATTACAGCAGAGATAAGAATGTGTTTCCAAAAAAGTTGTTCAGCTGCTGGGAAAAAGCTTGCGCCATAGCTCCCAAAAGCAAACGCATATAATGAGAGCATCACGATATAGCTAATCCAGAGTAAAATATTCATTCCACCTGTAAAAATACCTGTTCCAAACCCTTGATTTAAAAACTCAACGGTCCCGCCTTGGGATGGATAGGTAACACTTAATCGAGCATAGGAATATGAAGTAAGAAGTGCGATGAGACCTGCTAAAGCAAAGGCAATCGGTGTTCCGCCATGGCCAAGTTGTACAGCAAGACCAAGCACGGCAAAAATACCTCCACCAACCATCCCTCCAATACCTAATGATACAACTGACCAATAACTAAGAGTTCCTTCTTTTTTCATGGTTGTAGATTCCATATGTAATTACTATGAATAGTTTTATGAACTATTTTCAGGAATTCTATGTGTTTTTCGTTGAAAGAGTACCTCTCGATGATTTATCAATTTAAATATATAGATTTTTATGAAGTCAGTGACGACAAATTCAAGTAATGCGTATCCCCAAATAAGACCAGCAAGCATCCAGCCAATGGGGGCCATAACGACACCATACACCGCAATAATTGTTCCTGCAAATTGTGTGAGTTCAGCGGTGAGTAATAAGGATAAAGCAGGATACGGTTTCGTCCAGAAATGATGTTGCCCAGTACGGGCAAGATAAATCGTCATATGGCCAGCAACCGCTAACTTAAGGAAGATAAGGGTTTGCAGGGTTGCCTGATCGAGTTGTAACACTTGAAGTCCTATTAAAAAGAGTCCAAAGCTGAAAAACAACCCTGTTGCACCAAGAAGCGTTGCAATACTGAGTACTTCACGCATATCCCAACGAACCGGTTTCTCTAGGATTTTAACGTGATCATAGGCAATCATCATAATAGGAATATCATTAAGCATAGCAAGAATAACAATCATAACCGCAGTCACTGGATAAAAACTAAAAATAAGAATTACCAGTGTAACAAGAAGCAACACACGCATAGTTTCAGCAATACGATAAATCGCATAGTTATTCATACGCTGAAAGATCTTACGACTCTCCTTAAGAGCATCAATAATAGCAGAAAGACCAGGTTTCGTAAAAACGATATCAGCAGCAGATTTAGCAGCATCAGTCGCACCAGAAACTGCCATACCCGCATCAGCTTTTTTCAAAGCAGGGGCATCATTTACTCCATCGCCAGTCATACCAACGATATGACCCTTATCCTGAAGAAGTTCAACAATATGATATTTATGCTCAGGGAACACCTGAGCAAAACCATCAGCATCCTCAACAGCCTTTTGTGCTACTTTATCAGATTTATCTAAGAACTCAGAAGCAGTAACAATATTGGCCTTTAGACCAACTTGTTTTGATATCTCTTTTGCAATAGCAATATGATCACCTGTAACCATTTTAACATTAACACCCATATTCTGAGCATTTTTAATTGTCTCAGCTGAATCATCACGCGGGGGATCATACAAAGCTACAAGGCCAACATACTCCCATTTACCATCAGAATCAGTTTTAGCAACACCTAACGCCCTATAACCCTTGGAGGCAAAAGAATCAACATTTTCATCAACGATTTTAACAATATCTTTCCCCCTAGAAACCAATGATAAAATAACCTGTGGTGCACCCTTTGCTACTTTGAATTTATTTCCATTTGCACCTTCAATAGTTGCCTCAGTTCGTTTAACTACCGGGTCAAAAGGTTTAAAATTTAATATTTTAAAAGTACTAAGATTCTTTTCTATTTCTTTTAATTCCTTCGCTTTTGAAATTATTGCAGCATCAATAGGATCTTGGTCTTCCTCTCTCGAAGCAAGTACGCCCATCAAAAGAATATCTTTTTCATCAAAACTGCCAAACGATGCCGAATCAGCAAACGTTAATTCGTTCTTTGTAATAGTACCAGTTTTATCAGAACAAAGAACATCAACACCAGCCATCTCCTCAATGCTTGTCAGTTTACTGACGATAGCTTCTTTTTTCGCTAGTTCCATTGCACCAACCGCCATAGTAACCGTTAGGACAGCAGGTAAAGCAACCGGGATTGCTGCAACAATTAGCACCAAAGCGAACTGTAACGTAACTAAAAGTTGCTCATGACGAAACATTGCCACAAGAAAAACAATAGTTACAAGAATAACAGCAAGGGCTATCAGATAATCACCAATTTTGACCACAGCTTTTTGGAAATGACTTCGTTTTTTAGTTTCTGCGACAAGCTTGGTTGTTTTACCAAAATAACTATTCAAGCCGATTGTCGTGACAACAGCATTCATCTCCCCTTGTTTTATAACCGAACCAGAATAGGCGACATCAGAAACATGTTTCTCAACCGGGAGGGACTCTCCGGTCAATGCAGATTCATCAACAAGAAGATAATCACCATTTAATAGTTTGATATCCGCAGGAACAATATCGCCTAGCCTCACACGTACGATATCACCCGGGATAAGCTCCCGAGAAAGGATACTGGCCCAAGCACCATCACGGAGAACTCGAGCTTTTAACGCAAGTTTCTTTTTCAATAGCTCTATAGCGTTATCCGCTTTGTTTTCCTGCCAAAAACCAACAACGGCATTGACCATTAAAAGTACTAAAATTATAATAAAATCCTCCCAGTGTTTGATCATTACAGAAAGTACAGCAGCAATCTCGATCATCCAGGGGATAGGCCCCCAGAAATACCCTAAAAATTTAAGGAAAGGATGAACCTTTTTCTCAGGTAGTTCATTATACCCATACCCACTCCGACGCTGTTGAACCTCGGAATTTGTAAGACCTTTCTCATTTGTTGATAATTTATTAAACAGGTCATCTACAGAACTTTTTTTTGCTTCTTCGGAGGTGATGTTTACCGCATCCATAGTTATTCCTTCTAATTAAATGGTTGTTTTGTCTAATTGATTTATTAAATCTCCTATCTCTTCTTAAATCCTGTCCTGATTCAGGGTTAGTTTGTCATAGGAGATATAAGCAGAATGAAAACAAGCAAAAGAATCAATATGCTATAGGGAAGTATACTTTTGCTCATTACCCCACCAGATCATACTTTTATGAGGGTTATCGATAACCCAGCATCATTGGAGAGTTGAAAGGTGCTTGAATCAAGGAATTTATAATTCAATATGACACCAATGGAACCTGATGTAAACGTCACTTGGTTATTTGCTATTGAATAATCAAAAATACCAATGAGTTGTAAATCTCCAAGTGGACCGATATTGTCGATTAATACAGTATTATTGTCGTAAAAAGTAATGAATCCACCTTCTGAATACTGCCAGGTTCCGATAAACTTGCTTTTTTCATCAAGACAACCACAGAGGAATATTAAGATGACAAAGATTATTCCTATCGCAATTACACCTTCAATGACTTTTTTATTTTTCATGAATTTTACACCTCAACTAAAAATATCCAAATTACTTTAAACCATTCCTTAAAAACGATTAAAAAATAAATGTAATATGCTTAAAATCAGACTGAAGTTAAAGCAGATGCGCCAAGACCCTGTAATATTTTTTTATTCACCATACGAAGGAGGGATTTTTCAAAAAATCCTGAGGCCATCGCAGTTGCAATCTGCAGTCCATCAAGATATAAACGAAGTATTTTTACTTTATAGTCTTCATAGATAAGAACCTCTGTTGCTTTGATGCTGATCTCTGTTTTTTGTTTTTTTCCGCGGAATATGAATTCTCCAATAAACACCTCATCATTAATCAGGATTGTTAGAGGTTCGAATCGAATCTCTCCCATGATTTTATAGAGCCATCGTAATGCTTTTTCTAACTGAACTTTCCCATGGAGGGTCGTTCCGAATAGTTCAACGCTGCACTCATCGGTAAAACACGTTAAGACCGCTGGTATATCATGTCGTTCAACTGCATCATCCAGTTCTTTTGCAACTGTACGTATTTTTTCTGATAATTGAAGTGACGCCATGGGTGACTCCTCGATATATCCAATTGTATTACCCAGTATTTAGTCTTTGGAAGTCCCAATAACTTGTAGCATCCTCGAAAAAATTGAGGGAAACCCTGTTGATATCATCTGAAAAGGTATAGGCAAAGGAATAGGTCACAACCCCGGTTGGTTGATTCATGGTAAGCCCCAAAACGGAGTCGTGTATCGCCCAGGTACCGCTGGTATTATCCTGATCCACGAGATGATAAAAGGTGCCATTTGAAAGAAAGGTATATCGTTCATAATCAACAAATTTTTCAGAAAATGCAGTCGTATCGGGATTTTGATTGTCAACACCACCAATTTGGGTGCTAAGTAACTGCCAGGTGCCAATGAATTTATTGACATCACTTGTCTGTGTATTTTTGTTTTCTTCAGAATTTACAGTAAAAATAATGACGGCTGCAACAAGGATAAGACAAATCGTAATTACGGCGTATAAATATTTAAGATTCATTGGGTACACCTAAGGGTAATGAGTCTGTAGAATTCTCGTAGAAAACAAAGGAGAGGAGGAAAATGACGGAAAAAAAGGGTTTATGTTTTCTCAAACTCTACAGACCTCCAAGTCTTTTTTTACACTCTTAAAAATGCTCGTATGTATTAAATGGTAACTTAAAAACAATTAAACAATACCTCAAAGTTAGATGAAAAAAAGATATGGCTCCTTAATTTATGTACTTTTGTCTACTAGTCTTTTGTACGAATCATTAATGTTAAAAAGGATTGGTCTGTTCAATATTGGATTTCATAGATATTTTAGTTAACACCATTAAAGACCCGGTATCGTACTCGCTTGTGTTTTTTATCTACGTAATCCTAGCTGCCATCATCCTTCCAATACCTGTCGAAATCGGGTTGTTTAACCCCCATCTAAATTCGATTTTTTGATTCTAATCCGTGGGGCAGGAAAGGGAGTGGGTACATTTATTGTGTTTTATATCAGCCAGACACTTCGGAAAAAAATCAAGGATGTGTCGATTGGGAAAAACTGGAAAATAACAAAAAAAGTGATTCTTCGATTAGAAGGTATGGTGAGACGATATGGTCATTATGGGTTATTTATCATCATGAGTATCCCATTGATGGTGGATTCAATTACATTGTATCTGTTTTCGCTACTTAACCCCACAGAAGAAAAATCGGTGCTTACATCAACAAAATTTGTGTTGATAAATGTTGCTGCAGGTATGGTGCGAGGAATCATCATTCTGTCTATCTTCTGGCTCGTGGGCATTAAACTCATCTGATGAATGTTGTGATTGTTATTTCAGGAAATCATAGTTGAGGAATACAAACAGGTGGTTCAGGAAAAGTATATCGGCTCATAAGGAAATCCACACGATAAATAACTTACTATAAACATTATTTCTCTGATTTTTTTCCTAATATTTCTACGATAAAATATATCATTGACCCGGTGTAAATTAACCCCATAAATACTTCGATAATTACAAAAAATCTAAAAATACCAACCGGGGTAATATCACCATATCCAAGCGTTGTTATCGTCGTTGTCGAAAAATAGAACGCATCTGGAAAAGTTATATTATATGGGGTTCCAAATTCCATAAAGTAATTATTACTATTTTCAATAGGCTCTGAATAAATAACTGCAAACATAGTAATTGTTAATAAAAACACAAAAATGATACTTATTATATATTCAATTTTGTAGATATGATCTGTTTTAAAAAGATTAAAATAATAATACATGGCGCCAAGCGAAAAACATAGAATAAAGATGACGGCACCAATTATCTCTTCATGAATTAACGAAAATAGTCTATGAAATAAAAAGGCTACTATTAATAATATGGCAAATATTGCTAATCTTTTTGTGATTTCTTTTGCATAATGATGGATTTTGGATTTCATGATTTGTTGTAAACTAATGTTATTTATAGATTTTACTAAAAAGAGTATGTTCAAAATAAAAAATGGTGTGATGTTTATCTCATACTTTTAGTTTCATTCGAAACACTTCTAAAATCCCTGGATGACCATCAGGGGGACAGGTTTTACTTTGGAAATTTCCTTCTTTATCGAGAATGAGCATACAGACGTTATGTTTTGTCGCAAAATCATAGGCATACGCCATCGCTTCACCTTTTCGATTGAATATTTTTTCTACTTCGGTTCCGCCTTCAACAGCTACAGCCCATCCCTGTTTTTTTTTAATAACAAACTGATTTTTTACTTCAGGTTCGCAGTGGAAGTCTTCAAATTTTCCTTCTTCGTCATGAACAACGATACAGACATTATGTTGTGCTGCTACTTCCTTGGCGTACTGGACGGCTTCTGCTCGTGTTTGAAATATTTTTGATGCTCCCTCTGACCCAGCAGCTCGGACGGCCCAGCCTTCACGAGTTGGGAGTATATGTTCATGTCCTTCTACTTCGCTCATTGGTTATACCACCATAAAGATGCTCATTTGAAAATCATGCATTCTTATAAAAGGCTTTAGTATATCCTTCGTATGATAAGAATCTTTTAAAAAAAGTTATCGTAGATCTTGTAGTTCCTCTTTTAATATTGAATATAGTTTTGTGTTCAGATTAGAAGGCGAATCTGTTTTATAAATCTTGAAGAACTTTTTTCGCAATTCATCCTCACGGCGAACTGCCTCAGAGAGAAACATTTTTTTAAACACATCGATAAGCTGCCCTTTCACACCATTTTTATATGCCATATAAAACGCGAGTAACTGCTGGTCTCTTGCTTCAATGCTTTTCTCATATCTGTCAATCTCAGCATTCAAACCGAAAAGTGCATAATAATCCATAAATCGACGTGAAAGCATACTACGCAAACCCACATTTTTTAGATGAATACCATGCGCAAGCATGAATAGGCTTAGTCGTGCACATTTGTTGCATGCATGACACCATCGTTTCTCAATTGTACCGTATAAACAATTACAGGAAAACTCATATTTTGCCAACTCAGGATATCTTGAAAAGAGGATTTTCATTTCTGCTATATCAGTTAAAGACTCAACCAAACTTATTACACGATATTGTTTATTGAGATGCTGAAGCATTTTTTCCTGCTGATGTCTTGCTATTGTTGTCTGATCATATGAAGGATACCCGACATAATCCTGTTTTGTCCTAAACGAAAAATTCATGTTCTGTTGGTTACCAAGTAGCACCATCGATGCATTGTTGTGAAGGTAGGGCAGTGCAAGAAGACAAAATCCGGTAATCATATGCGAATAACCTAAGCAGGATGGAGGTTTATTCCATGTCTCAAAGTCATTCAGATTCTCAATATTATTTGTTATCACCTGGATGTTGATCTGCAGGTTTTTTACAATCGTCTTTACGGTTTTTAGTGAAACACTGTTTTCATATGGGGTCGTCGTATCATTAATATGAATCGGTGTAATATCGATGTCAAGTTCTCGCGCAAATCCCAGGGTAAGTAAACTATCTTTACCGCATGAAAGAAGTGATACCGCACCATCAGAAGCATTGGCCTCTGCGTCAATGTTGGTTGTTCCTGTAAACGAGTATTGAATATTTTCAAATCGTTTAATGGTTTTTTGTGCATCAAGATTATAGTCATCTGCGATCCCCGGAATCTGACGTGAAATAATTTCTTTTATATCAGCTTCAAAAAGAGGTGTTGGTGTGTTATAATTTACGTTGCAGATCTCTGAAATAAGAGGCATTGTTGCTGTTGATATGAAACCAAATTCTTGTGCGAAGTAGTCTTTTAATTCAGCAGGAAGTGTATCCCATTGGTCTTTTGGAAAAACAAGATTGTAATTTCTGCCATGAAAATAAACAGCCAAACCACGTTTCGTCTTTTTTATAACAAGTTTGTTAATATCCTCTTTTTCCCTAATTTCAAGATATAAATCCGTATCTGTTTTTTTATCTCTTATTTCAATTCCACCATAATAGATTTTACTATGATACCAGTATAGAAACAACTGACTTAAATTTTGTCTATTTTATTATACCCTTAAGCAATCTTAACAATTTATCAAAGAATTTATAGGAAGTCTGCAACAGCGTGTTTTTAACATCATTGTAAAATAAATTGAAAAAAAAATCTAGCGCCAATTATAGAAGAATATGTTTTAACATCTAAGAGTTGAAATCTCGTTCAAAATCCCTCTTGATATGACACCTATACAATATATTTTTATTCATAATGCAGATAGCAACTGTTGTTTTTTAAAAAAAAAAAAAGGATAATTTGTAAGAAGTTGGTTTTATGGATTCAGAAGAAGTGACATAAGGGCAAAACCCTTATGTCATTTTTCATAACGTTATCTATCATTGTATTTGGATTTTATCCTATAACAGCCCTTATGATTGTGTTATTAGCGATTTTGAACGATTTGCCAATTATGACGATTGCCTATGATAATGTCAAATATTCCAATGACCCTGAAAAATGGAATATGGGAACATTACTTGGTATTGCAACATTTCTTGGAATCGTTGGTGTGATTTCCTCCTTTGGTCTTCTTTACATCGGCAGAGATGTTTTCAATCTCAGCCCTACGATTCTCCAATCATTCATCTATCTGAAACTTTCAGTTGCAGGTCATCTGACATTGTTTGTTGCTCGTACGAAAGGCCCTTTCTGGTCGATACGTCCAGCAAAACCCCTGTTTCTCGCAATTATCGGAACGCAACTAACCGCCACTATACTTACGGTCTACGGAATCTTATTACCTGCCATGGTTGGGGTTTCGCTCTCTTTGTATGGAGTTATGCTCTTCTCGCATTTGTGATCACAGACTTCTTAAAAGTCCAGTTTTATCGTCTACTGAACCACAGAGACATAATATTTAAGCGACGAACACCTGCCAAGTCCTAAAACAAGTGAATACCATGACTAACAAACAAATTCATCGAAAAATAAAATTGCCGTCTCATAAAACAAAAATTGTATGTACTATTGGCCCTGCATCTCGATCTCCAAAGGTTTTAGAAGAATTACTAAAAAATGGGATGAATGTCGCAAGGCTCAATTTTTCTTTTGGTACTTCTACCGAGCATAGAAAGGATATTCGACAGATTAAGAAAATAGCTGCTGAGTTAGAAAAAACAATTACAATCCTTATTGATCTTCCCGGTTCAAAAATCAGAACAGGAACCTTAACATCCGAACCAACCGTTCTTACGAAAAATACACAAATTACACTCACTTCACAAGATATTCATGGGACAAACACGCTCATTCCAGTAAGATACAACCAATTAACGAAAAGTGTTTCCAAAGGACAAACAATTTATTTCAACGATGGATTTATTCAACTAAAAGTCCAGGCTGTCGTACACGATGAAGTTCGATGTAAGGTAATTATCGGTGGTGAATTGTATTCATCAAAAGGAGTGAATATACCAGGGGCAAGTTTGTTTCTCGATGCGGTAACACAAAAAGACCTTGAGTTTATTGATTTTGGGTTAAAAGAAGGAGTTGACACGTTCGGTGTATCGTTTATCCAAAATGCAAATGATATCCTTAAAGTAAAAGAATATGCACAGAAAAAAGGAAAAACAATATACGCAGTAGCGAAAATAGAACGAAAAGACGCTGTGAAAAATTTCGATCAGATACTTCTTGTGTCAGATGCAGTGATGATTGCTCGAGGGGACCTCGGGCTTGAAATACCCTTAGAAGACGTCCCATCGGTGCAGAAAAAACTAATAAACAAAGCGAATCTCGCTAGTTGTCCGGTCATTACTGCAACACAAATGTTAGAATCCATGAAAGAAAACACCCGTCCGACACGAGCGGAAGTAGCAGATGTCGCAAACGCTATTCTTGACGGTACTGACGCAGTCATGCTTTCTGAAGAAACCGCGATTGGAAAATATCCTATCGAGACTGTTCAGATGATGAGGAAAATCGCAAAAGCAACAGAACAAAAACGGAGAGCTACTCCGTCATCCTGTAACCTTCAGGATATCTTGAGACGTACCGTCAGTGATGATCATCGCAGTGTAACCGACATTATATCACTGAACGTTGTGGAAGCTGCAGAGACCCTACAAGTACGATATATTCTCACACCGACGGCAAGTGGAAACACCGCTCGGCGTATTTCACGATTTAAACCAGAATGCTGGATATTAGCGTTTAGCAGACAGAAAAACACTTGCCAGTTTCTGAATCTCTCTCACGGTGTATATCCTTTTTTTATGACAAACAAGACGAAGAGCTGGCATGCTCCCATCCTTAACTTTATCAATGATGCGGGTCTTGTGAAAAAGAACGATAAGGTGATACTCACGCAACGTCGATTTTCGGAAAAACCAGGGGGAACAGACTCATTGGGAATCCTTACCATTGGAGCAGAATAACAGTGTTTCCGTCATCCAGCATTTTTAATAATTTGAGTTCTGGATGCAAATTCAAACGCAGGTTGATAAAACTTCTTTGCGTATTCTTTCATCATTCTGCGTGCGCTAAAGGGTGCGGCAGTGCTTTTAATTGCTTCCTTCATAAGTTGAATCCATTTGACAGATAATCCATCATCATCGCTATCGTAGAACAATGGTATGACTTTATTTTCAAGGAGTTGATATATTTCTGTGGCATCCTCATTATCACTTCGATTCCCCTCTTTATCCCCAAACGCCCATCCGTTTTTACCGTTGTATCCCTCAATCCACCATCCATCAAAAATACTCAGGTTCGGGACGCCATTTAATGATGCTTTCATTCCGCTTGTCCCGCAAGCCTCATAGGGAGGTTTTGGATTATTTAACCATATATCAACACCATGGGTTAAATACTGGGCTAAGTGTTCGTCGTAATCTTCAATAAATGCAATACGGCCTCCAAAGGAAGTATCTTTTGCAATGTTGAACACCTGCTGTATGAGTCGTTTTCCTTGGTCATCTGCTGGGTGTGCTTTTCCTGCGAAAATGATTTGAACGGGTTTCCAAGGATCATTTATGATGTTTTTGAGACGCTCTATATCCTGGAAAATCAGGGTCGCTCGTTTATAGGTTGCAAATCTGCGGGCAAAACCAATAGTAAGAACATTCGGGTCAAGTAACACCCCAGATGCGAGAATATTCTTAGGGTCTGGTTGCTCATTCATCCACCGTTCACGTGCGCGGTCCATGATGCGCATTATCAGTTTTGTTTTGAGCCAATAATGGGTCTGCCAGAGTTCCTCATCAGGTATATCGTCAATATGTTTCCAAATCTCTGGGTCGTCATGTTTTGAGATCCAATCAGGCCCAAGATATTTATTGAAAAGAAGCTGCATTTTTGGTTCGATCCATGTCGGAACATGGACCCCATTTGTAATTGAATCAATAGGGACTTTTTGTTCTGTTACCTCAGGCCAGAGCGAATGCCACATCTTTCGAGCTATGGACCCATGGCGTTTACTAACTCCATTATGATACAATGATCCTTTTAACCCAAAAGCAGTCATATTAAACCCTGCGTTCTGATCCTTTGGGTCGATACCTAACGCAAGAAAAGAACTCCTATCCAAACCAAGAGACGGCCAGTAACCAGAAAAATATTTTTCCATAAGAGGGAATGGAATGACATCATTTCCAGCGGGAACAGGCGTGTGCGTGGTAAAAATCGTTGTAGACCGAATCTGTTCAAAAGCTTCATTGAAACCCATGCCTGTTGCTACTTTCTCTCTGATTCGCTCTAGGATAGCAAACACGGTATGTCCTTCATTTAAATGAATTACTGAATGCTTCCTGCCCATTTGCCGAAGCACTTCTGCACCACCAATCCCAAGAACGATTTCTTGACGAAGACGCTGTTCAGGGCTACCGATGTACAAATGTGAGGTGATCCCTCGATTCCATGGATCGTTTTCACTGATATCGGTGTCCATAAGATAAAGTTCGATACGACCGACTTGAACCTTCCAGAATTCGACAAAAAGATCAGGTTCGATAAAAGGGACTTTAATTACTCGATGTTTTCCATTCGCATCCAATACCCGGACGATAGGAGCTGATTCTCTATCAATAGGTTCATTATTGTCTTGTTGCCATCCGTCAGAGTTGATCCGTTGGAGCAAGTATCCTTCGGGATACATAAATCCGACGGCGACAACAGGGATTCCAAGATCACTGCTTTCTTTTAGCAGATCTCCAGCGAGAAACCCAAGCCCTCCTGCATAAAAGGGAAGGGAGTGATGAAGACCATATTCTGCAGAAAAAAACGCAAGTGACAACTCATCCGTAGGTGTACTATTTTCAACAAACCAGCCAGTGTTTGTTTTCATATCTTCATGAAATCGTGCCATAACCGAATCATAACGGTCTAAAAATTCCTGGTCTCTTGCTGCATTCTTCAGTGTAGTACCATCGATAGAAAACAGCATTTTAACAGGATTGTGAACACTTAATTTCCATGCTGCCCGATCTAACGTCTTGAAAAGCATACGTGCTTCCGGATGCCAGCTCCACCAGGAGTTATACGCTAATTCCGAAAGACCAGATATTCTTTCAGGAACCTCGGATAATTTACTTTTAATATTTTCCATACTATCTGCCTCTTTTCAAATTCTGATTATGTACTTTTAAGTACATCCGTTTTTATGTCGAACCAATTTCTTTTACTTTGAAAGGAGTTTTACTAGTTTATAGGGTTCTGTGACCTTGATTTTTTTCGGCTGTATGGCTACGGACAAGGGAATAGTTGCCAATCTGTCGTTTTTAACATTGACACAACAATCTGTTTTTCCACTTCGCAACACTTCCACAGCATAATTTCCTAGTCGCGTTGCAAGGATTCGGTCAACAGCAGTCGGATGACCTCCTCGTTGGATATGACCTAATACGACGACTCTTGTCTCATAACCAGTTTTCTTTGTAATAACCGAAGCGATGTCATGTGCTTTTGCTTTTCCCTCCGCTACAATAATAATCCAACTTGATTTGCCCTTGGCATTTCCCTGTTCGATTTCCCTACACATCAGCTCAATATTTGATTTCCTTTCAGGGAGTAAGACTTCTTCGCATCCACCTGCCAATGCGACTTGTATTGCGATATACCCGCTTTCACGACCCATCACTTCGATAACGAAAATCCTTTCCAGACTAGTTGCGGTATCTCGTATTTTATCTAATGCATCTAAGGCGACGTTTACTGCTGTATCTGCCCCGATTGCTAAATCAACCCCCGTGATATCATTATCTATCGTTGCGGGTATACCAATAACAGGTATCTTTGAGTGTTTGGCAAGATGATGAGCACCACTTAACGAGCCATCCCCTCCAATAACGAGTATTCCATCGATATTATTTTTATGAAGGTTATCGACGGCTTTTTTTTGTCCTGCAGACGTGAGAAACCGTTTCGAACGGGAGGTTTTAAGTATTGTTCCGCCTAGATTAATAATCCCTGAAACTGAGCTTCGGTTAAGTGGAATAAATTTCCCATCAATCAAACCATCGTATCCTTTGAAAACACCGACAACCTCGATATGATATCTATTTGCCGTTCGTACCACAGCTCGCAATGCAGCATTTACACCTGCGCAATCTCGTGTCACAATCGCTATTTTTTTCATAACCTAATCAAATTTTGATAGTGAGGTTTGCTTATAAGAGTTCTTATTCACTTTGGTCATACCTACCTTTCTGAGCACAGGTATGATTCCATCGATTATTAATAATTAAATATGATTCTAAATTTTTTTATTTTTACTCAAGGGCAGACAGATATTTTTAGATAAAATTTCTCAGACCTCCTTGTTGATAACCTAGGATCCATCAATTTGGTATTACCAAAAACTTATATGTTTTCATCCTTTTTTAAATCCTGTAATATGTGTTTCATTTTTGTATAACATGAATCGAGATTTTTCTCTGCTTTTGTAAGAATCTCATGCTCCGGGACGCTAAAATAATAATCCAAGAATCCTCGTTTTTTCCCACTTTTTCGCTGCTTGTAACAGAGATTGCAGGTCATTAATTTTTCCAGGCTTCGATGAATCGTTGATCGATCTTTCTGAAGCGCCTTGGATAGTTGAGCAATGGTCTTGCCTTTATCATCTATTGAACGCAGGACTCGTATTTCTGTTTCTTTGAGGTTAAACACGCACCGTATCAAATCAAGACAGGTAAAATCATCAGCGTTTAACCTAGTAGATACTTCCAGGATTTTTTCAAACATGGACAGGCCACTTATTTTTATTAAAAGACAAAATGGATATCTGACTGTGCTGCTGCATCCAAGAACGTGCCAACACCACCAATCTCTTTTACTTCAGGGATTAGACTTTCCTTTGGGACGTTCATTAGGTCCATGGTCATTTCACAAGCGACCAAACGTACCCCAAGTTCCCCTGCATCTTTAATTAATTCTTGTAAGGATGCGACGTTTTTCTTTTTCATCATTCGTTTAATCATCATTTTACCTAAACCACCCATGTTCATATTGGAGAGTTTCGCGGATTGAGCACCGCCCTTTTGAACTACTTTCAGGCCCCAGAATGTAAAAAACATCGTGGTTTGTATGCCTTTTGCTGCTGCACCAGTCGCAAGAATAAATGCGGCAAATGCCTTATCCATCTCTCCGCTATGCAACAGGATAGTCATTGTTTTTTTTTCTACCATTTCTCATTTCACCTTCCTTATTTTGATGACCCATTTTGTTCCTTGATCATCAATAGATAATAATTCATGCCCGGTATCTTTGATTGCTTGAGGGATTTCAACGAGTGATACACGATGATCTCCTTCAACAACCAGGATTTGATTCGGCTGCATCTTATTGAGCGCTTTTCGTGTTTCAATTAATGGTTTGGGACAATTCATCCCCAGTGTTGATATTTTTATTTCTTCATCGTTTCCCATTCTATTTTACCTCCTAAAATGTCAGCGAGAGGTCATGGTTTTCAACGAGAGGGACAATATCTCGAAATGAAATGACTTCTGCTTCATCAATGATTTCTTCTTTTCGAATCCCTCGTTGCTCAAGTGATTCGCTGACGACGAGCAACTTTCCCCCAAGTTCAATAAAATCTGTCAGTTCATTGAGATTACTAGGGAGTCCTATTTTTGATGGATTCTGTCCTTTTTTACTGACCAGCACACCATCTTCAACTAACACTAACGTGACATCCATCCCCCAAGCTAGCGTATGATTTGCTTGCAATAATGCCCCATAGGTATCATCGTCTCGCCCGTATGTTCCATGGGTGCAATAGATGAGAAGCGAATGGTTTTTCATGGTATTTAGCCTCCGAAAGTAAGGACTTTATCAGAGTCTCTGAGGTAATCAATGAGTTTTGTTGACCCAGCAATCTTGACTCCTTTGATGATATTTTCTTCGGTAAGATCCCGAGCATTTGAGCAGCGTTCACACAAGGTCACCTGTATTTCTTTTCGAATGAGTCGTTTTAACCAGTCCCCGGGGTTATTATAATTTTTATCACCTGTAAGATGGGAATTCCATGTTCCATCAAGGTACAGAAAGACATTTACGATATATCCCATTTGTTTAGCTTTTAACGCGGTCTGAAATGCGATGTCTGCTGCCTCGGATACATATGGTCCTTTTATCAGTAGAATGGTAAGGACTTTGGATGGTTTTTCGGTGTCTGGGTTGTTCATATCGTCATCACCCGTCTCCATTTTTCCATTACTAGTGCAACGAGATCTTGGTAGGGTTTTTCTGATATGGTTATCCCTTCGAGTACATCGGTTTTTTCTATTCCTGCCGCATCTAGGTTATCTTTGCTCACAGTTATGGTAGCTCCTTTTTCAATGAGATTTTTTAGTTTGTTGATGGTGGTGTTTTTTTGGTTTTTTTTCACGAACCATACTCCATCGCTGATAAAGAAGAAACCTACGTTTTTACCGTTATTGATTGCGTGGTGTGCTAACGTAAGAAGCCCTTCGCCTAATGAAGATTCGAGTGGTGCTTTGGTGATAATAAACCCAAGGTCAATTTCATACTCATCCTTTGTCATGTTTTACTCTCGCTATGTCCCCTTTTTTAGTTGTGCACGATTTTGACACAACAAAACATAACTTATATTACTATTTATATTTTTATGTCACCGAGAGATTCTACAATATTACGTTAAAATCTATTCCAAGACGTATTGTTAAATTCTATTATTCTATTTTGACAAGTAAAAAAAAATAGTTTAAATACCGAAATTATAAAAAGGAAAGTATGACATAAAAAAGTATAGGTTCCAAATGTATACAGGTTTACATAATTGGATGAGGATGTGAAAAAGAAATGGCCATAACAACAATCGCATGCCCCCAATGCAAAAACAATTTTATAATCAAAGGAAACCCTGGAGAAAAAATCGACATAACCTGCCCGTCCTGCAAGACAAAAGGCTTTTTTCAATTTCCTGATGAAACACTTCTTTCAACACCAACCAATGGCGAAAATGCCATCACCATACAAAACCTTACATTCACCTACCCTAAAGCAGAAAAGAAAGCAATCGATAACGTCTCATTTCACATAAAAAAAGGAGAAATCTTCGGGTTTCTCGGACCTAACGGCGCAGGAAAAAGCACCACCCAAAAAGTCATCATCGGTTTGCTCAAAGGATACGGTGGAAACGTCGATCTTCTTGGAAAAAACCTTAAAAACTGGAAATCAGACCTCTACGAGCACATCGGTGTCTGCTTCGAGCTTCCTAACCATTACCAAAAACTCACTGCGCTCGAAAACCTCGAGCTCTTTTCATCGTTCTATCGGACAAAAACCATTGATCCTTATGATCTCCTGACAATGGTCGACCTCGACAAAGACGCAAATCAACGCGTCGGCTCCTTTTCAAAAGGAATGAAAACCAAACTAAACTTCGCCCGAGCGCTCCTCAACAACCCACAAATGCTTTTCCTTGACGAGCCAACCACCGGTCTTGACCCGGTCAGCGCCCGCCAGATAAAAAATATCATCCATGATAAAAAGAAAGACGGCACCTCCATCTTCCTAACGACTCATAATATGACTGATGCCGACGAACTTTGTGATCGAGTCGGTTTCATGGTCGATGGCTCACTTGTTCTTATTGAAAATCCTAAAGATCTTAAACTGAAACATGGAAAAAAACTCGTACGAGTAGAATACTTACACAACGGAGAACTTATTCGAGAGGAATTCACCTTAGCAAGCCTTGGGTCGAATGCCACCTTCATTACCCTTCTTAACAGTGGAAGGGTACAAACCATTCATACCGAAGAAGCAACACTTGATGATGTTTTCATCAAAGTGACTGGAAGGCACTTAAAATGAACCAACTCTTCGCTATGTTGAAATGGGAAATCATCCTTCAATCACGGTACCGAATCATCTATATCGCCTTTGCAAGTGTTATTCTCTACTACTTGATGCTTAAGGTAGTACCTGTGTTAAACTCCGTTGAAACCCGCACCACATTTCTCTTTTTTGATCCAATGCTCATCGGGATTATGTTTGTTGGCGCATTGGTTCTCTTTGAAAAAACAGAAAATACACTCCAAGCACTCATCGTCACGCCTATAAAAATTAACACCTATTTCCTCTCAAAAATCATCTCCCTCACCCTTCTATCACTTGTAACCGGAACTGTTTTTCTCCTTCTCGCGCAAGGGTTTGATTTCAACATCGCCTACTATCTCACTGGTTTAACCCTTACCTCAATACTCCTCATCCTTATTGGATTCATCTTCGTCTCCCGATGCCATAGCCTTAACGAATATCTCCTTATGATTATGCTTTCGTTCATCGTTCTCTTCCTTCCCCCACTCCTCCATATAAGCAAAATCTATGAAAATACACTTTTCTACCTCTGGCCAACTCAAGCGTCCTTCATTATCCTTAAAGGGACCTTCAGTGAAATCAGCGCCATTGACACCGCCTACGCAGTTCCCTACCTTTTTATCTGGATAATTCTGTGTTACTATCTTGCTCGTAAAGCATTCTACACCCACATCATCCAAGGAGGAGCGTAACTATGGCATCCATAGGGAAAATAATGGTCAACGATATGCGCAATATCATCAGAGATCGAATCTTGCTGTACTCTGCCTTCGCATTTCCCGTTGTATTAGTAATTCTCTGCCGACTCATTCTCCCCTGGATATCAGACAATGTGTATGATCTTACCAGGTATTATTCCCTCCTTTTCATGATGTTCGCTATTATGTTTCCGATGATTTTTGGATTCATCATCGCCTTCCTTATCATGGATGAACGAGATGAAAACCTTCTCACGGTGCTACGAGTCATGCCGATATCACGAACCAGTTATCTTATCTACCGTATGATTCTTATGATAAGCCTCTGTTTTATTTTTGTTTTTTTATTCCCTGTACTGTCAGGATTAATCGACATCTCATTTATTGATTATCTTCCTATTGCGGTACTGTTCTCAATTTTTGCCCCGGTCCTCGCCCTCATCGTTAATAACCTTGCAAGCAATAAAATCCAAGCATTCGCCATTTTCAAAATGCTTGGTAGCGTCTTTTTCCTTCCTTTATTTTCGCTTTTCATTGCTGAAGACTGGAAATACATACTTGGCATCATCCCAAACTTCTGGACATTTATGGCATTAGACAACATACTTACGACCGGCAACCAGGACGTTATTTTTCTTGGGATTGGGTTTTTTTACCACATTAGCCTACTCGGTATCCTGTTCTACCTCTTCAATAAAAAATACTAGAGGGATGGATACAGATAATAGCGATGTTCAAATTGGACAAATAAACTCTATTTATTATGTAAGAACAATGATAGGAAAAAAATTATCAATTTTTCAAATTCCCAGGTAGACTTAATTGCTAATAGTTGAAAACCGTCTCTTCACTTTGATTGTTACTACCTTCGTATATGAATTTTATTCTTTTAATTCTGTTTACAACAAACTTACAACGATGCATTACATTTAATAATTAATTTACCTATGCGAAAGCATAGGACCATTGAAGAACCAACTGCCTTGATGAAAATTAAGAGGAATATATGATCATAAAACTGCCTCAAAGCCTTAAGATGATTCGTGTTCAATTCCTCATCGGGATTGTTTTTCCTCTGCTAGTTGGAACATTAACCGCGATTTCCATCTCAGGATCTTTTCAGGTCCCTGGGTTTTTCCTTGTCATGCTCATGGGACTTGGACTTCACCTTGCAACAGATGTCTATAACGATATCTATGATACCAAACAGGGAGCAGATACAATTGGAAATGAACGACGTAATTCATATAGCGGTGGCTCAGGAATCCTCCTGGAAAAACCCTATCTAATGGCACGTATGTATCTCATTGCTCGATGCAGCTTGCTTCTATCCTTTTTCGCAATGCTAGGTCTTTTCTTGTTCATTGAACAGATCTTATGGTTGTACGTAAGTGTCATTTATTTTGTTTCAGCGTTTCTTAGTAAATACTACACCGCTGCTCCGTTTAAATTTGGGTATCGAGGAATAGGTGAAATACTCATCTGGTTCAGTTTTGGGCCTATGGCAATCATGCTTGCTGGTTTCAGTCAAAATATGATGATGCAAGATATGTTTTACGCGGTGATGCCTGCAACCGGTCTCAGTACCCTTACCATCTTATGGGTTGGCCAGCTCATCGATCTACCTGATGACAAAGCCGCAGGAAAAATTGGATTGGTCCTCCGGATGGGTACGAAACAAGCATCTTATGGGTACTTGATGATTCAATCATTACTTGTGCTGAATATTCTGATACTGGTTTTTTTTATCTTTCACCCAGGCTGGCCTTTGCTTCTCGCACTAATCCCGTTTGTTATTCTGCTTCCAAAGATTTGGATCAATATAAAAAAATATCATGCAGACCCAATATATCTCGTACCCGTAGCAAAACTCAACACTGCGCTGTATGTCCTCTTTTCGTTGTTTTTCATTCTCGGACTATGGCTCACTCTTCTTTGAAAGACGTTCACCAGGAAACAAACCCATATGTTAGGATTAATATAATCGTTTAATTCCTATTTTTTCTACGAGTAATTTTAATATTGCTGGGATAAAGCCAGGGATAACAAAGGGAGGATATGTCAGGATTCCATCACCGTTCCCCAAACTAATAACCATGGGTTCTTTCCGTGATTTATAGACGACTAGCGGCTTCTTTTTAAATACTCGAAGAATATTTTCACTGATGATGTGACCGTGCCGATCTGCGCATGCCGCTGTTTTTTCCTCAGTTATACTTGTAATGTCACCACCGACGAAAATGTTTGGGTAGTTCTCCAGTTGTAAAAATTGGTTGGTCTTTAATGCATTATGCTCTGTAAGGATCGAGGATGGAAAATTTTTCATGAACCAAGGGTTTGCTCTGATTCCTGCGCAGCAGATACCAAGATCTGCCTTAACACTCCGCTGGGTATTGGTGATGAAAACCCCACGTTTATGGTCAACGACTTTCTCGTTGAAAATAAGTTGTACGCCGTGCTCATCAAGGTATTTTTTTGCGTACTCTGAGACTGTTTTGGTGTTTCGTTCGAGCAGGCGGTCATGGGGGTGAATAAGAACAATCTGTTTTTCTGGAACTGTCTTTGCGAGTGCTCCAGCGACTTCGGTGCCAATCAGACCACCACCGATAATCAATATCGTAGTTGCTTGTGCTACCTTTTCATTGTACTGAATTACTTCAGCACCTGATTTGATGGTGAAGACATTTCTTTTATTTTTCAGGAAAATAGGGTAGTCAATCCCTGTTGAAATAACAAGAGATTCATAAGGAAGAGTTTCTTTTTTTGTCTCAATGACCTCAGGGGTGACGTAGCGGAGCGGATCAGTGATGATTCGTGTACGTTTCAGAAACTTGTTGTAGGGTATCATAAGGTGTTGATGATAGGAAGGGCGCAGGAGAAGCTTCCAGAGGCTTGGTGTATATTCGAAATATTCTTTTGTGTCGATAAGGGTTACGTCGAATTTTTTCTCTCGGTCTAATTTTTTAGCAATCATTGCGCCACAAAAACCGCCTCCGAGAATGATGACCTTCATCACTAGCAAAGAACACCCACATCTATAAAAAATTAATTGAGGAATAATAGATAGGATTACATTTGTTTACTACAATATTTAATTCTATACAAAAATATTTATTCTCGTATAATATATTTATATTATACTAGCATATGAGGTCTAACCCTGTGAAAAAAATATTTATTATCATCATAAGTGCATTGATTATTATTAATGTCATCGTTGGAGCGTTTCTTTTCTTAGACATCCAGATACTCAAGGCCCCCCTCATTCATGCTAACATTAACCCAATAGAAATAACCCCCGATCATATCCTTCTTGAGGCACAGATACACATCACCAACCCCAACCCGTTCGATATCTCGATAGAAAATTTCAAGGTCGCCAGCACCACCAGCGATGGGTATGAAATAGGACAGTTTTTCATTGCAGGGGGAAACATTCCTCCAAATACAAATAAAACGTTCATCGCAACGGATCAACTCGGATTCAGTGGTCATGACTTCACC
>CAZGIV010000015.1:0-21210 GCA_964526175.1 uncultured Thermoplasmatales archaeon
AAATAGCGGTGTTAGCTCTGACAATTCTTTCTCCGATACCATTAAATAAAGATTTCAGGTTTTGGGGCTCGAACAATAAAATAATAATCAACGATGTTATTATGAGTTGTTGGTTACATCAATTGACAGAACCACAGAAAGAATATGGCCCGAATAGTGTAGCCTGGTAACATATGGGACTGTGGATCCTCTGTGCCGGGTTCAAATCCCGGTTCGGGCCCTCTGACATTTTTTAGCATGGTAATGATTGTCTAAAAGGATTGTTGAAATCAAAAATGTGTCACTGCTTTCGGGGGATATTCTTTTTATAGGAGAACAGCTTTATAAAATACTGATAACGGGGGAAAGCAAGTGGATAAGAAACCTCTGATAGTTGTAAGTATCTGTGCTGTGGTTCTTCTTGTTCTGGGTTCGTTGACGAACGTGGTAGGGTATCAGACTGTTCATTCATCAAATCAAGTAATGGTGCATGACGAGGTGGACCCGAGAGAGGTGTTGTTCCAGACCATCGTTGATATAGCCAACAACAAAGAAATTCAACGAATCATTTCCAACTCACAGACCCCTACTGGTTTGTTCAAACCAGACGTAAAATTTCAGGTTTTCACTCATCAGACCATTACAAAGAATCAACTTAAAAGAATGTATTTTATTGGTTCCTTGCTCTCAAAGGTCATTAGTACATCAAGGGTTCAATCAATGATTCGGACCCATCAATTGAGCAACCCTGATTTGATACAAAGAATAAATGCAGTCATTGAAAAGAATGCGACCCTACAAGAAGAAATAACACAATTGAAAAACCTTGATTGTGGTTGCGGGCAAGCTGCAACATGGGGTTTTCCCATCATTTGCACTACCTTGTTAGTCCTGATGGGTATCGTGGTGTTTTTTTTTCTGCTATTAGTGCTTCTTCTGTCGCCTCCGCCGTCTGCTATTGACGAGTTGTTAGACCTTCTTGTCCTTTTATTAGGGCCTCTTCCAACATTATACCAACGTTTTAATTGTCCTATACCCGAAGGAAACGATTTCCCTGTAGCTTCCGATTTTTCACCTGCAGAGGGAGAAATAAACGTTTCTCTCTCACTCTCCGAGCTTAGTTTTCGACTCACAGATCATGAAGGAGACCTCATGAGCTATAAGGTCTCGACACGTCCGGACATCGGTGGGGGGAACGGTACGTTGGTTGGAAATGGGACGTACACCATTCCCATTCATGGATTGCAGAGCGACACCACGTATTTATGGCTAGTTCTTGTGTATCAAGGGAAACCTACAGGGACGCCAGTGGGGAGAGAACGCGCATTTACCACAGAGACTTTATATCCAATAATTAGAAATCCATCGCCAGGACAAAACGCTCAGTTTGTACCAATCACTACGTCAAATGTGAGTTTTGATTTGACGGATTATCAGGGCGATCTGATGAATTGGACGGTTGAGACACAACCAGATATCGGATCTGGAGCAGGGACGAGCGTCGGCAACGGCCGTTACACTGTTCCTATCAGTGGCCTTGCGTATCTTACCGCTTATTCATGGGTTGTGAACGTCACCGATGGGTCGTACTGGTCGCAGAAAACGTTTTCATTTCGGACGAGTGCGGAGAATAACATACCCTTTGAACCAACTGATGATGCCACCATCACCCAGAATTCACCTTACAGTAATTCTGGGGCTAGTGAATCGATAGTACTCAGATCAATGTCTTCGTGGGAATGGGACGGTCTTTTGAAATTTAATCTCAGCGCGGTCCCGTCGAATGCGACGATCCTATACGCCTCTCTTCAAGCGTATTATTATAAGAACTGGGATGGGAATCCCAGCGGACATCAAGTGAACGTCTATCGACTCACAAGTGATTGGGAGGAAGAAACCGTCACCTGGAACACCAGACCGTCATTTGTCACCGAACCATCGTCAGCCGCGATTATGCCACCGACGATTAACGAATGGGTTTTTTGGAACCTCACAGGGGACGTCCGAATGTTTGTTAATAACAGTGCTCTAAACTACGGATGGAGATTAATGGACATGAGCGGGGATAATACCTGCTCCTATTTCCAATCAAAAGAATACAGGTCGTATCATCCTCTGCTTATCATCGGGTATGAATAAATAGATCAGATGGAGAAAAGTATCTGGTAGCTGATGATCTTCACAAGCTAATACTATGGGGAAATCAACATGAAAAAAATTCATTCTTTGGAAATGGTTGGCGATTGGAATCATTCTTTTGATCGTTGGAACCAGTATCTTTCAAGCGACTGCACAAGATACTGAGAAATCTCAATCATCAAAGGGGAACTGGTTATATGTCGGTGGGAGTGGGCCAGGGAACTATACAAGGATTCAGGATGCGATTGATAATGCTAGTAATGAGGATACCATCTTCGTCTTCCATGGGACCTATTACGAAAACATCGTCATCAATAAAGCAATCACTGTGATTGGAGAAAATCGAAACACCACGATTATCGATGGAAGACAAAACGGGAACGTAGTCAGACTCACAGCCAATCAAATAGAATTCACGGGGTTTACGATTCAAAACTGTTCCGATGAATGGGATGTCGCTGGGATAAAGATTCAATCCAATTACAACACGATTTCAAACAACATTATCTTATCTAATGCTAGTGTTTGGCCGACCAGAAATGATGGAATAAATATCATTGGGAAAAAACATAACAATTTCACGGGGAATATCATTTGTTATGGGTGGGTCGGGATCTATCTTCAAAACACCTCGGAGAATTTTTTCGCAGATAATGCAATTACCAAACCCATCTACGGCGTCTACGCATCCGACTTCTGCAACAACAATACCTTAATTCATAACAACATCTCAAACATCGATAATAATAACATTTACCTTGAATATGATTCGAATGATTGGCTGATTTCCGATAACTATCTGAACATAGGAACCGACGCCATTTTCGTCTATGATTGTGATAATCTTACAATCAGGGGAAATGAAATCCTCAATGCGTACGGTTCAGGGATAGACATAAAAGGAAGCGATACGACCATCTCCGATAACAGATTGTCCTCCTGCGGCTACGCAGGAATCATGATTCAGAGTGGTAGATCGACTAAAATCATCAATAACACCATCACCGACTGTTTGGTCGGTATCGATTATGCTCAAGGGAGCCAGGGGAATATCTCGTACAACAACATACAAGGATCTGAAAATGGTATGCAGATCTTTGAGCCAGGGTCCTCAAATCTCGTCTCGAAGAATGCGTTCAGAAATAACCATTTTGGCCTATGCACCGATCTTAAGATTGGGACAGTGAAAATAACCTGTAACAATTTTATGAATAATACTAAACCTATTGTTTTTCAACAAACACTCCCAATCAGACGCCAGACGCCCAAAAACCCGATCTTCGACAGTAACTACTATGATGATTGGGAAGGAGTGGGACCGAAAATACTAGTGGGCCTCACGCTCCTCTTCGTCTTCCCACCCATCCCCTTTTACGGCATCCCGTTTTATATTCCATGTGTGTACTGCGATTGGCATCCTGCAAAAGAACCATACGATATTCCATAATTTTTAGGATAGACCTCCTGCGGGATTATTGCGGGGAATTGAATCCCTGGCAATCATTCCTCATGGGGGATTTTATGCGAGTCCTTCACGTCTCCCGCCCTTGGGGGCATTAAAGTATTAGCGCGTATTCTCGACGGGAGAATTTATACCAAGCAAAAACCCTTGACTTGCGATAAAACAAATATATTTAACAATGCTACGGATATTACTTCTCACAAGTAAGCAAAACGAAAATGATTTTAAGGGCTTTCTTGAAGGAAAAATAATTATTGAACCTATGAAAGGTGAGCCCGGTTCGGGCCCCTTATTATTTTATACGACAGTAATGATTGGCAGAAAAATTTGTAAATTAATTGATGATCAAATCCCTACTAGGTCATTATTGTTAGAAGTTCAAATCCCTTCCTCTGCGCTCAGAAAACTGACCTCTCATTCCGCTAATGTATAACATTATATAGTGATTGTATTATGTACGCAACCAAAAAAAGGATGTTATGAAAAATGTATCGAGACAATAATAGAAGCGGTGGCTATGGTGACGCACCCCGAGAAATGCATAAGGTAACATGTGCAGATTGTGGAAAAGAAACAGAAGTTCCCTTTAAACCAGATGGTTCTAGACCAGTTTACTGCCAGGACTGCTATAAGAAGCATAGGCCACCAAGAAGATTTTAAATCTCTCTCTTTTTTTCTTTTTTCTCATTTGATTGCGCAAAAAATAATTGTCTTAAATCCGTGTTAATTCTTCTGTTTCTGAGGATATGTTTTTAAAGAGGGACGATTTCTAAACAAGCAAATGATTATTTATTCAATTTTTTCAATGGATTGGTATTTTAAGAAAATAGCATTGAACGTAATACTGACGCAATGACAATTCCAGTTTCAGTTAAAAGTACAATTGCATATACCAATGTTTCATTTATTTCAGGCATTTTACCTATTTGGATATTTTTTATCATAGGACATCCCATGGTGACATCGTCGATACAATTTATAATAACAGTAGGGTAGGTGCATAAGCACCTAACATTGGATAACTTAATTTTTATTGGTGTTGATAATAAAAAAACATAGGTGCGTTATATTAGTATGAATACTATCCCACCTACCCCTATTTAACATGGTTGTTTAACATGGTACATTAGCGCTGTAAAATTGAAATGGACAGACTAGTTATCTTTGATACGCTCATTCTGAGACTATATCTTTTCGAGAAAACCGTCATTGTTGATGTAGAGAATTGATAGACCTTTTACGTCCTCATTCCAAAATAAAAAACCATTTCGTTTTTCTATCTTTTTCATTATTGTTACTCCTCCACTCGGTATTGAATTAAATCTATGCCTCCTTTGTATGTAGTCATGCCTTCGTATATAAAACGGAATGACTTTTTTTTCCTCCAGAAATAAAAAAACAACTAATAATTTAAAGAAATGAAGGAAAATGGTGAGTTCTGTCTGAGATGAAAGGTACATCAACAAAAAGGCTTCCCGGGAATTATTTACCATTTGACTCCACAGGAAATATTATCTTTCATTTAAATAAAAACATTCTGTAAGTTTTAAGGATATGTTTTTAAAAAAAATTACTCATTAAGCGAATTGAACAGCTTGAAAAAGAAAAATATATGAAATAAATAGAGAAAAGCAAAAATTATATTAGCATATATCGGTGTATTAGATGATAATGAAACACGAATTTTTAAATGCATTAGGAGGCTATAAATATCTTATTATTTTCTTAATATGTGTTTGTATTGGTGGTGTTTATGGTTTAATTTTTACTTTTGAAAATAATGAATGGCTCGCAATCTTTTTTACTATATTAATTATAGTATCAGTGGTTGTTATTGTTATAGTGTTGAAATTAGCAAACGATAGAAAGGAAATGATAAAGAGACAAGAATTGGATAGAGTAATAGCGGAAGAAAAAGCTAGAAAGGAACAAGCAGAAGCGGAAGAAAGAACCAGAAGAGAGCAGGCAGAAGCGGAAGAAAAAGCCAAAAGAGATAAAGTAGAAGCAGAAAAAAGAACCAGAAGGGAGCAATCAGAAGCAGATGCAAAAACTAGAAGAGACCAAGAAGAAGGGGGTAGAACATCCGAAATCTGGATGAAAAAAGATGTTGGAACTTTAATTGAGGAATTGGGTAGTCCTAATGCTACTAATAGGTTTCAGGCTGCATTTTTTTTAGGGATCAAGAAAGAAAAGACAGCGGTAAACGCATTGATAGAAGCTCTGCAAGACGGAGATAGTAATGTCGTTGCAAATGTAATCCATGCTCTTGGTGAAATTGGCGATCCTCAAGCACTAGAACCTCTGCGGAAACTGAATAATGCTGGCGTTGAAAAATTACGAAGAATAGCGATTGAAAAACTCAGACAAATCAAAGGATCATAATATAGATATTCAATTAATTACCAAAGATGAACCGGATATTTAATTCTACAATTAAAAGTCTTTGGCGAGGAATCAACTATTTTTACTTCTTTTTATGATTTGAGTTAAAACCGTGTCAATGCTTGTCCAACAAGAATATGTTTTTAAAGAAAGAATTGGGATAAATTTGGGAATGAATTGACAGAAAAGTTTATTAACAATTGTTAACTATTAACTATATATGGGGAAAAATAGGAAATGTAGTTATTTTTCATTTCTTTCCTCCCTTGAAATCAAAATCACCTTACATTTCCTTTATTCCCCCCTCTTTCCTTATGAAGTTTTGGACATATAACAAGTAGATTTTTAAAGAAGGAATTGTTTTGATTTTCAAATATTGGGCGGTAGGCTACGCGAAAAGAATTAGTAACCATTGGAATTGTTGTATAGCTTTTGTGAATATAACGTGTAAATTCGGGTGAGATAAAATGAGAATTGTGAATCGTGGGAAGAAATGCAAACAGGAAAACTGTACTCATATGGCGCGTGTGAAAGGATTGTGTATGAGTTGTTATCAGAAGGGACTACCTCGATTGGAACCGATTATTCGTAGACGTAGCAAGATAAAGGTAGGAGATCGATGTTGATGAGATCTTCTGTTGAGTACCAATGGAAAGGAAAATGAAGGATCGTTAGGAATCAACTATTTTCTTTCTGTTTTTGTTTCTAAGGATATGTTTTTAAGAAGTAAATGAATTTTTTTTCTTTTCTAAACATTTATATATATCTAAAAAATATTAAAAACTATACAGAGGGGATTGAATGAAAATGACATGAAATAATGGTTGGATAAAATGTGTAGATGTACGTATAAAACTGACTTTGTGCTAATTCCATACTATTTACAGGTTTTGTTCCAATAGTAGAATTTGAATAAAAAGTAAGGATACTGGGTAAAAAAGTAAATCTCTATATAATAGGGAAGTTATATAAATTGGAAGTTGCATCATAAAGCATATCTATATGGTAGTTTAAGGAGGCGTAAAAATTATGAGAAAAATATCTGTGTTATTGATAGTTAGTGTATTGATAATAAGCTCTGTACCAATCCTTGGACAATGGGCTTCCAATCCCGCAGAAAACACCGCAATTAGCACGATGAACGGTGAACAAGCGCTTCCAAAAATCGCTGTTGATAGCAATGGTTATGCTTATGTTTCATGGTTTTCAAACGAAGCCGGAAGTTACAATGTGCGTTTGCAACGCCTTGATGTGAATGGAAATCCGCTTTGGCAAACCAATGGTATTCTGGTCAGTACCGAACCACAAGACAGCTGGATAACCGATTATGATCTAACGGCTGATCCCTCAGGCTATGCGGTCGTCACCTTTACTGACATCCGAACGGGTCAAAGTAATCCTGTTGGTTACCGAATTTCTCCTAATGGTGACATGATGTGGGGTCAAACCGGTATATTGCTTGCGAACGACAACAATTTTGACCCAAGCCCGAAAGTCTGTGTCACCACCGTTGGAAACAGCGTTTTCGCATGGCAAAGTTTACCAGACAGTGGTGATTCTTTAGTCCGACTACAAAAGATTTCACCGGATGGAGAATTCCTATGGGGCGATGGGATCAGTCTTTCAGAAGCTGGTGTTGATTACACAGTCCCGTATGTATTCCCAGCGGAGAACGACTTTGTTTACCTGATATGGCATAAGGAGACTGGTCCGTACTATGCTCCCAATCGTGGGCTGTATGTGCAAAAACTTGATGCTGATGGAAACTTTCTGTGGACATCAGCTGTTGAAATATATGCTCCGGTTCCTTCAGGCCCGGTTGTTTATCTTAAAATGTGTAGAGACGATTCCGGTGGAATCATTTTCGCATGGTATCGTTCCATAGACACCTCTCACTTTCACTGCTACGTCCAACACATGGATACTGATGGGACCATTACGATGCCGGTCAATGGCGTGCTTGCTTCTACCTCAACAGCACGTATCCATTTGTATCCTGCACCTGCTTTTCTTAGTCAAACCCAGGAGATCGTTCTCTTTTTCAGTGAACAGGATTTAAACCAGATCACCCGTGGTATGTATGCACAGAAATTCGACCTACAAGGCAACCGGCTTTGGGGTGATGAAGGAATTCAACTACTTGGTCTTTCGAACAATGATTACCTCCTCTTTTCGGCTGACGGGAAAGATAATCAGGCTATTTGTATCTACCAGGCTGCCGTATTTGGGACCATGGATGCGAAAATCCAGGCGGTCATGCTCGATGATCAGGGAAATTTTGTGTGGCCTGAACACTTTATTGACCTCTGCACGTACCAAAGCCAAAAGCTTCACAATGTGATGACTACCTATTATATGGGGCAATGGGTCGCCGTGTGGCAGGATCAACGCACTGATTTTGGAGATATTTATGCACAGAACATCCAACTCGACGGTACCCTTGGTGTTGTCCTAAGTATACCCCCTGTAGCTGATTTTACCTGGGCGCCTCTCAATGCCTCTCAAGGTCAACCCATCACCTTTGATGCATCATCAAGCTATGACCCTGATGGATACATAACCCTGTATGAATGGGACTGGAATCACGATGGAGTGTACGATGAAACACAGACAACTCCTACCACGACCCACGTATGGACATCCCCTGGTAGCTACATTGTTACCCTGCGTGTCATGGATAATACGAGTGTCACAACAATAAAATCAAAGACCGTTACTATCGTGAATCATGCGCCCTTAGACCCAATCATCAGCGGCCCGACAAGCGGAACCATAAACCATGAGTACGATTTCTCAGTCGGTCCGATCACAGACCCAGATGGAGATTTTTTCTCCTGCAAATGGGACTGGGGTGATGGCAACATAAGTGACTGGCTCGGCCCCTATTCGTCTGGTCAAATCGCAAACGCATCCCATGCCTGGACACATACAGGGGTTTATCAGCTTCGAGCGAAATGTAAGGATCAATTTGGAGCAGAGAGCAACTGGTCAGCACCATTTACCATAGCTATTATGAACATCGATTTTTCTATTGAGATAAAAGGCGGTGTCGGGATCACCGCGACTATTACAAATATCGGTGACACGGATGCAACCAACGTTCAATCCACACTGACCTTGAATGGTGGACTGATTCTTTTAGGGAAGACAAAAAGCGATACAACGATATCTCTTGAGCCTGCCGCTACAGCAATCCTCAAAGACTCACCGATCTTAGGATTAGGGAAAACCACTATTCAAATAGAGGTTACCTGTGCAGAAGGAATAACCGTTACAAAATCAGTGGCGGGGACCGTCTTTTTGTTTTTCGTTATCGGAGTACATTAGTTTTCTCTACTATTCTTTTTTTTCTTTTTGTCATTTGATTCGAATAAAACATACGTCTTTATACTGCGTAAATGCTTCTGTCTCTAAGGATTTCGTTTTAAAGGAAAAAATGAGATCTACACAAACATATGATTATTTAGAGCATTGTCTTAACGAGGTCAGGATTATTCTTCTTAAACCAAGGGCAATTAAAGCAACCATCGCCTATCCTACCGGCAATACTTCCTTTGTTTACTTGACAAATAAACCAGCATCCTTTCCCCATATTAAGACTATACCCAAGGCATTGTTCTCTTGTTTTTATCGGGCATTCCATGAATTCCCAACAATTTTGTGCGACATTTGTATCAGATTCATCCATATTATTTAAAAGGTATATAATGTATTATGTTATAATTGTTGCGTTAAATATTTGGTGTATTTTAGGGTTTGAAACCTATTCACGAAAACAATGATGGAATCTAAGAATATGTTTTAAAGAAAGTATTATTACAGAAATACATAAGGGAATGGTCATCATTTCATGTATAAAGTTGAAAAAAGATAATGATGATTTGAGAAGAATGTTAATAAAAAATAGAATCTGAGTTAGAGTTCTATAGCATCCATACACTTTTTACCAGGACGAGATAACTCAATTATAACAATTGTAACGATTTTTTTTATTAACAAAACATTTATATTCTGGGAATGATTTTATGAATACTCACGGAGGATTATTCAATGAGGAAAATAGGAATCTGTACTATGTTTTGTTTGTTTCTGCTCTTGTTACCCCCGATAACGGTTGGGGTGAGCATTCATCAAAAGTCAGCAGGAGAACCGGTAGCTAATGACTGGACATATTTATGGGGGACTATTACAAGACCACGCCATGTCAATGTCAATGGTTATAACTATGTGACATTTAATGCGATTTTCGTGCATTATAAAACACACTGGTTTGGTAACATACGATCAGGTTTTTTCCATCATTTTGAGACAATGCTACTTCCGGAACTTCATTTTGGTTTCTTGGGACGTCATTTCGTGTTTGCGAAATTCAATATAGGTTTAGTTCCTTACGTTGCATGACTATAAGCCTAATATCGACCTATGCAATTAACGGAAAAAAAGAGATTATTAGGTCATTACCAATAAGACGAACTGATATGGTGATTAGAACAAAGCTGATCCACGTCTGGGTTTTACATCGATAAATTGTGTTCTACAAATATTTTTTTAAAGAAGAAATTGTTTTAAAATTGTTTTATTAGATATGAACCATGGCAAAAAGCAGTAGAGAGCAGAAAACCAAAGATGAAATGAAGATCCTTACAGAACTTCAGAGTAACTCCAACGAAAATATTGATACAATCGCAAAACACTGTGGTTTCTCAAGACAAAAAGTATGGAGAACTATTAAACAGCTGGAAAAGAACCGTATGATTTGGGGCTATACCGCTATTGTTGATGAGCAAAAACAAAATCTTAAAAAATTCGTTTTATCAATAAAACGTTCAAATAAAACACTCGATAAAAGTAGTATGGATGACATAGTAACGGATAGATTAGAAAAAATATTTTAAAATGGGAGTGACTATGATAAGTAGTTATTACGGTCATGGCGAATACGATTGGGTGTTAATTTTTACAGCTAATGAGTTACAAGATGTAAAAAAATTCATCAATTTATTATTTAGTGCATATCCTGGTATCGTTGAAAAGATTAATCTTTTTCAAATTCTTCATACTCAGAGGGATCATAGAATTTCCAACCTTAATCAAGAGATATTAAATGAATTTTTATAAAACCGTGTTAATGTGTCTATTTTTTTAGGATATGTTTTTAAAGATAGAATAGTTACAAATTTTTTACAATAGGAGAGCGATATACAACATGGAAAAAAAAGTTGAACAACAACCTACAACTCAGACACAACTGCAGCAACCACAAGATGAACAAAATCAAACATGTGCACCTTTAACGACAACACGGAAACCGGGAAAGAAAGTGATAATTGGTATTTTAGCAATCATAGTGATCGTAGTGGTCGCTTTAATTTTCATCGTATACCTTCTAGGTGGTACTGGTCCTTTGAGTGGTGCTGATAGTCGATTTGTTGAAGAATGGGAACAAAATACAGTAGGAAATCCGATCCTTTGGAAATTCAACAATGATAATACCCTAAAGACAGGACCTTCTGATGGTGTGATGCATAATGTTGGCACATGGAAAGTGAATGGCACTCAGCTCTGTCTGTATAATGCTACCGTGTGTTATACCTATGAATTTTCAAACAATGAAAATATTTTAACATTGAATATGGTCGGAGAAAGTGATAGTTATCCTGCAAATATCGTTTTAACAAAAAAAGGTCAACAAGGAACCAGCCAAACACCAACTATAGAGTGCACAACAGATTCATCAACAAACAGGCTTATAATTGAATCTATAGACGTAAATGTAAAATGGAAAGACCTAGCAATTACAACTAATCCTTCTGCAACCTGGCAGGTTCAAGACGCCAATAATAACGGGTTAGCCAAGATTAACACTACTGCTACAATTACTACCTATACTATGGCTGGTGATTCTATTATCTTCTTAGGCACGAACGGAGATGTTATCGTCACATTGAAATACATACCGACAGACACATTTCTTGGTAATTGGACGGTAAACATCTAGTTCAGTCGATCATTGAAATGATGAAAAAAATCTCTCTTCTTTTTTATCATTGATCCGTCTAAAACCTTCGTCATAAAACCTTGTTAACACTTGTCCGATATCCTTATATAAAAATTACTGTTTTGAGACGTACGGTTTGATGAAGAAGCATTTTTGTCATTGAGCTTTCAATGTCAAGTATATTATCCAATCTCAGACCGATCAATCTTTATTTATCATAGTCAATAGGTGCTTGATTCATGGAAGAAAAAGTTGCTGAAAGGGTCATTACAAAATATCTAAAAAAAGGGAACATGGCGCGTTGTTTACGTGACATTCTTCCCTCATCTGGTTTATCAAAAAAACAACGAGAAGAAATTGCAGAAATAGTACATGATGTGATCCGATGGAAACGACTCTATGACCAAATTATAAAGACCCGGGGTTTAACACCATCTGCACAAACCTATGTGAAACTAGCCCTGGATAGATCACAAGCTACCGCATCTTTGTATCCGTTCGAGTATCGTTACTCCTGTTCATCTTATGTTGCTACTATCCTTAAAGACCATGAGGGGTGGGCTGAGTATCTCAACGAAATACCGCCTACGACGCTTTGTGTGAATCTCAACAAAAGTACAATCGATGAGGTAGTCGCTATGTTAGAACAGGAGAATCTTCCTATTAAAAGATCTCTTCTTCCAACTACTCTTCTCACCACCTCAATAAGTAAATACTCAAAAGTCATTGAACAATGCTTTGCTCATGTACAAGATGAAAGTAGTCAGCTTGTTGCATTTCTTGCATCAGCTCTTGGTGAATCCATTTTTGATTTTTGTGCAGGAAATGGAGGAAAAAGTCTTGCATTAGCATCGATGACAAAAAATCAAAAGAAGATTGATGCCTATGAGATGAATGCTTCGAAACGATCAATATTGAAACGACGATGCAGTGAATATGATGCAAACATTGCCGTAACCGATCGTCCTTCAGAAAAGGCATATGACCTTGTGTTAGTTGATGCGCCATGTACCGGCCTTGGTGCAGCACGACGAAACCCAGAGGTAAAATACATTCAAGACGCTAGTGATTTTCCGCAGATGCAAGTATCAATTTTAACACAGGCCGTAAAAAATGTTAAACAGAGTGGGTATCTTTTCTATGCGGTGTGCACCATAACACCTGAGGAGACAACCCAGGTGATTCAAACATTCATAAAGAAGAATGGATTTACCATATTTCCATTTGAAGACGGTCCGTACAACAAATATCTCCTGAAAACCCCCTATGGATCGTTCTGTAGACTACCCCAGGGTGATCTGTTTTTCCTCTCTCTTTTAAAAAATGAACATTAAAACTACAACATGATAAAAGCGAGGAAGGAGGGGAAAAAATATGAAGAAGAAACATGAGAATACTGTTTTCCCTTCCTCACCAGATAATCTTTTCTTTATTCCAGTATATAAATATTTGCTGACAGAATACCAAAACGCGGTTCTGTTCTGCTGTGTTACATCTTATACATCACAAGCCCAGAGAGCAGCTTCGGTAGAAAATATGTTGATTTCTGAGGCATATGCTCACCTGCGTCTGCGATTGCCTTAAGTTGGTCAATCTTTGTCGCGTTGATGAGAAAAGAGAAATCGTATGTCCCTTCGTTGACCTGTTGAATTGCCTCTGCGTCAACTCTTGTGTATTTCACATGGTCTTCTAGGTTTTTTTCTGTTATCCCAAGAAGCTCTTCCAGAATGAGCTTATGCAGAATTGAGACGTCTAGCATCCTCCATGTTATCGAATGATCGCTTGCTTTGGAATCCATGATATGGTCATCTTTGAGAGTAAGTATGTAATAAACATCTTTAGTATATAATGCGACCTTATGGTTCGTATCTGTCGCGATCTCATTCATGATTTTTTCACCGAGTTTTTGATAGTCTTTCTCTCTATCGTTAACAAATTTTTTTTCTACCGTGAAATATCGCTCAAGTTTTTTACTAAGATCATCAAAATTCACCCCTGGCATCGTAATAAACCGGTGTGTGGGGAGAATCGAGAGTCCCGGGTCAAACATATTACAGAGGACAACCATGATGTAATTGAAAGGCGCGTTCGGTTCATTGTTTCCTGTTTGCTGCCGTTTCTCCTGAGCGTAATTAATGGAGGTCTGATAGCGATGATGTCCATCTGCGATGAATAGGAGTTTCTTTTCAAGCTCATGAATAATGGATTGTACTGTTTTTTGATCGTCAAGGCACCAGAGTTGATGGGTGAATCCATCATAGCCTTTTACCTTGATAATGGGTTTGTGTAGTGCCGTATCAATTGTTGTTCTAATATCATCGTTTTGATCCATGTACATCAGCTGAATTGGCTCAAGATTCGCGTAGCAAGCTCGCATTAGGTTCAAACGGTCAGCCTTTGGTTTTGCAAGTGTTTTCTCATGGGCTTTCACCGTTTTATACTCAGGATCTAGTTTCAGAAGCACAAAAAATCCATTCATTTGTTTTTTGACAGTATTGACCGTGTAATCTATTTTGTAAGGATAGATGGCAGGCGCCTTTGATGAGATTAAAACACCGTGTTGTTGCCATGTATCAAACAGTTGTTTTGCTCTTGTGTACCGGTTGTTTTTATCGGTATCATCTGGTAAGATTTTTCCAAGAATGAGTCTGACGAAATTATATTCATTTTTACGATAAAGCTCGTTTTGCATTTGTTCTGATATAATATCATAGGGGGGTGACATGACCTCGTCGAATTTATTTATTTTTTCTCTATTGTATACCATTCCTTTAAACGGAGCGATTTCGACCATAATGAACGTAGCCTCCTTCTTTAGTTCGATTCCGGTATATGGTTGGTAATTAAATATGTTATGAAAAGAAAGAAATCAAAGGATACTTTTTTATCAACATTGAATCGTTTTAGCCCCTATCGTTATATCTGTAGTTAAATATATTTTATAGAAACATTTAAATGAACATGGAGCGATTACATCTCTAAAAGAATAATTAATAGAAGGAGGAACTAACATGAAAAATGGATTAACTGCGAAAAGCATGATTTTTGGAATAGTCGTAATTTGTATTGGCGCAAGTGTCGTATCAGCATACAATGATAAGAATCTTAGCCCTCAACCGATGGACCGTGGAAACACCTTATATGTTGGTGGAGGCGGCCCGGGGAACTACACCACGATTCAAGGAGCAATCAATAACGCAACCAGTGGCGATACTATATTTGTCTATACTGGAACCTATAACGAGAACGTTGATACCAAACTAAAAAAGATCGCACTCATCGGAGAAGATCGCGATACAACGATTATCAACGGACAAACAACTAATCCTGTTGTTCGCATTGGGACAAGTGAAACATCTGTTTCAGGATTCACCATGGTTGGAACATCTGATGAAGTAATCATACAGGTCGCTTCATTAAGTGATAATGTCTTTATCACAAATAATCTGATAAAAGACGGGATCTATGGGATCGTATTAGCCGTAACTACCAGTAAAGCGACGATCACAGATAATACGATTATGAATAACGTGTATCTTGGTATTCAACTACAAACATCAACGTTTAACCTGATCCAAACAAATAGAATCGAAAACAATGGAGGACAAGGAATAGAACTATCTCTGAGCAGCCATCATAACTCGATTCTGAATAATACGATTATCGATAACGCCAAGGAAGGCATCCTTGTCAATGGTCTTGCTTGCACAGAAAATACCATCCAAGGAAATGATATTTCAAATAATCAAATCGGTATTCGCTTTTCCGGTGGTACTAGCGCAAACAAAATTACAGGAAATAATATCGAAGGAAGTATCATGGAAGGATTACTACTGCAGTCCAGTAATGAAAACAGAATTGAAATGAATAATTTCATTGATAACAAACGACAAGCGACGTTCAAGATTTCATCAAGGAACGTTTGGGATGCAAACTACTGGAGCAATTGGATTGGATTTATACTCGCAGCACCGTTATTCCAGAAATTCCCCAAAGTAATCTTTGGTATTGCGCGCATGAACTTTGATAAAAACCCAGCAACAGTACCCTATAACGTTACCGCCATCGCATAAAACACTCATTTCTTTTTTCTTTTTTTTGCCCTTGAACTATCAGGATAAACCATGATTTTATACCGATATAATTATAACAAGTAACACAACACAAACAGCACTACATCTTTGTCGTATATGCACAAAGATACATTGACCTTATCAGCACGACATAGCATATATTAAGAAATTGAACTCGCCCTAGAGACTCCAAGCCCCATTAGTTTCTCTGTTAATCCAAATTGTAATAAAAAAGAAAAAGAGGAGAGATATTGATTAATCAAACTTCGTATAATCACCATTCATAAAGAATGTTGGCCCGGTTTCGCCCATTACTCTCCAATGATACCCGGTCTCGTTATACCGGCCAATTCCTACAAAAAGGGTTGTGTTTGCAGATTGGTTTTCCCCTAAGCTTCCAAACATGAATGGCCCAAAGAAATATCCTTGAATATACCAAGAGACATTCTCATATCCGAAGTTCGCAAATCCTGCATAGAAATACCCGTATTTTATGTTATGCCGATAGTACCCTAACATCCATCCGACTGGTATTTGGTATTCGCCCCAGATGTCGATTCCCCAGACACCAGAAAAGTTACCGTTTGCCCAACTTGGCGGTTCATCAGATCTCATAGGACGATCAGTGTATTTATTGGTTACTATCTGCTTTTTCAGGGCGTTTCCTTCTAATTTTGAAGAAGTCATAGTTGGTGTAATAAGCCCTGCGGCTAGTGGCATACCGATTATCAAAAGACTTATTCCAACAATAAATATCTTGTTTTTCATAGATTATTTCTCCCGATTACGGTAATTGTATTACTATCATCATATTTTAATATATCGACTGATGAAACGATTGGTAATAAAAATGAATATTTTGTTAGGATTGCTACAAAAACCACCTTTGCATGAGAGGTGTTTACCATTAACGAAATAATTTTTAGCCCGATCTTTAAAAAATTTATAGAAAATTTTTCTTTTATTACTATGGAAAAGAATAAACATTCCCTCACATGATAGATAACTATCCATGAATATGGGAAATGAAGCTTCATCAGAGTAATACAGTAATCCGAACTCACGTTGACTTTATTTTTATATCATTACGCATACTAATGATTTTCCGATACTATTATATCAACATGCGTGTTTTTGGTTTTCAGTGAAAAAATTTTAATTAAGGAGGACTTCACAGATGAAATATAGAGATATTTTAACGACATTTCTTCTTCTTGGTTTCTTACTTTCTCTTGCATACACCCTTGGTGTCGCGCACTCTATATGGTACTGGTGGATTGCCCCTATCGCATTTGGCATTGCGCTCGCATGGGCGATTTACTATCTCTGGTTAACATAAAAAAAAATTATCCCATTTCATTATTTTTCCTAACTCCTGAAATGTAACAACGCAGTAGCATAATATTTTTTTATTAAATTCTATCCACAGATCATGAATAATGCAATCTTTGACCACGAAACGAGGGGAAACGTTTATAGAACTTAGGGCATTCAGCACCCGTAATGAAGGCACAATCACTCAAACAAGCAGAACAACTCCTCCAAGAGTACTGCCTCTGCGACTCTTGCCTTGGGAGATTATTCAGAAAGGAAATCAAAGAAGGAGATAATTCACAAAAAGGACAATACATCAAAAAACAACTCCATCAAATGGAAAAAACCACACCGAATGAATGCTGGCTATGCCAAGGACTTCTTGATGAAATCCCTCATTTTATCGATATCATCACAGAAGCACTCAAAGAGTATGAGTTTCACACCTTTCTCATTGGTTCAAAAATAGATGAAGACGTCCAAGAAAGAGAACAAGAGCTCTGGAAATACTTGAAGTTTGAAGATGCGGAACCAATCAAAATGGAAATAAACAGAGAAATAGGAAAAATACTTGAACCGCAACTCGGAAAAACAGTTGATATCCCAAACCCAGAAATCATGGCAGTAATCGATACCGTCTATGACATCGTTACGCTCCAAATAAGTTCACTCTTCATCTATGGACGATACAAGAAACTCCAGAGAGGGATCCCTCAAACAAAATGGCCCTGTCAAATCTGCCAGGGTAAAGGCTGTAAAAAATGTCATTACACAGGTAAACTCTATGAAACCACAGTCGAAGAACTCATTGCTCAGAACGCATTGGAAGTTACTAAAGGAACAGATGAATCATTCCATGGGAGCGGACGAGAAGACATTGATGCACTCATGCTGGGAACCGGACGACCGTTTATCCTCGAAATTAAAAACCCGAAAAAAAGGACCATTAATCTTATCGACTTAGAAAAAAAGACGAACCAAGCAACAAAAAACAAGGTTGAAATCACCTGCTTACGGTTTTCCAATCGAGAGGAGATCGCCCGCATCAAAGCAGCAGAATTTAGAAAAACCTACCGAGTCACCCTTGAGGCAACCAAACCTTTGAATAAAGAAAAACTTATAAAGGTGGCTCTGACATTACAGGGTAAACTCATAAAGCAGTTGACACCAACGCGAGTAGCCCATCGTCGGGCTAACAAGATTAGAGAACGTATCATTTACAACTGCACCATTGAATCGGTAGAGGGCATCATAGCCAGGTTAACTCTTGAAACCGAATCCGGCACCTATATAAAGGAGTTTATCTCCGGTGATAACGATAAAACCCAACCGAACTTCAGTGAACTCATAGGCATTCCCTGCAAAGTAAAAGAACTCGATGTCATCGATGTCAAGGGGGAATAACGAAATATGGTGAAACGATCAAAAGGAACGCGAAGTAAAAGTAGATATATCATGAGAAAAAAACCACGAACCCGTGGTGTTTCCTCTTCAACAAGGGCATTACAGCAGTTTGAAGTTGGAGCAAGCGTTAGCATTGACATTAATTCTGCGGTGCATAAAGGAATGCCACATCACCGGTTTCAAGGATACACCGGGAAAATAGAAGGCATACAAGGAAATGCTTATCTCGTCGGCATCACCGTTGGCAAAAAACATAAAACACTTGTTGTGCTACCAGATCATTTGGGGAGAGTACTGTAGATGGAGACCTCAACGGAAGAAACTAGTAAAATTTTATCTATTGCAGAAGTAAAAAATATACTTAGAAAAATCAGCAAAGAACGAAAAGAGCTCCTCTATGAACAGAAAATAGCGTTAGAACACGCAGAAAAATTTGCGAAACTGACTCTGAAACAAACAAAGGATTTAATCTCTGATTTAATGAAACTCGACCATGTCGAAGAAATACAAGCATATAAAATAGCGGACATCCTTCCTAATACAGAAGACGATGTGAAGGCCATTTTTGCAAAAGAACGATACACACCTAATGATAAGGAAATAAAAAATATATTAGAAGTTGTTAAAAAACATACTATTGTATAGTGGTGGGGGTAGGTAAACGTGGAAGACTATGTGTATGTCTTGGATTACTTGGCAAAAGGACGCGGGGATCTCCCTGCATTTAAACGAAATCCAGTAGTCTACGGCCTCGGGGAAAGTCAATATACCTTTCTTGAGTTAATACCAAAACGAGATGCGACATTTACCACTGGCGAGCGTATCTATGTGGGAAAAGACCCAGTGCTCCGAACAAAGATTGAGAAAATAAAGGGTCGCATTAATTTTGAGGATCTCACCTCGACAGCTCATGGTGAACTACCCTATGTTTTACTAGATATTGTTCATAACAACGAAGCACGATATGTCAAATTCTTCAACGAGGCTTCTGCTATTTCGACAAGATTCCATGTCCTTGAACTCTTACCTGGTTTAGGCAAGAAAATGATGCTTGAAATCCTTGATGAACGTAAAAAGAAGCCGTTTTCCTCGTTTAAAGAGATGCAGGAGCGTATTGATTTCCTGAGATCACCGGATAAACTTATTTCAAAACGCATTGAATTAGAATTAACCGATCCTGATCAAAAATATCGTGTGTTCACCCGGCTACCATTATCACGTGATCATCAATTCTGAGAGAATGGCAAAACAACGGTTTGGTCAGCATTTTCTTATAGATTCTTCAGTGGCCAAACGAGAGGTTGCCTACGCAAAGCTAACAAAAAATGATGTCGCCCTTGAAATAGGCCCCGGGAAAGGAATCATTACTCGTTTATTAGCCCAACAAGCAAAACAGGTCATTGCCATAGAAATCGACAAACGTCTCGTAGAACAATTAAAAACCAGCCTTCCCGAGAACGTCACCCTTATCTGCCATGATGCTCTTTCTGTCGATTTTAAAACCCTGCCACGATACACAAAGATTGTTGCAAACCTCCCTTTTGAGATATCGTCCCCTATTATGTTCAAATTTTTACAATCCTCCTTTTCGATAGCCATACTGATTTTTCAGAAAGATTTTGCTCAACGACTCGTTGCATGCCCTGGAACAAAAGAATATTCCCGTCTGACTGTCGGTGTTTCCTATAAAGCATGTTGTCGGGTCTTAGAGGACGTCCCCCGATCCTGTTTTTCTCCACCTCCGACGATAGATGCCTCCATCGTAGAGCTCATCCCATATAAAGAGCCGAAGTTTATGGTAGAAAATGAACAGTTTTTTTTAACCCTCACAAAACAGTTATTTACCCATCGAAGGAAAAAAATACGGTATACGATCAAATCAGCATACGGAAACATCGATCAACTCCCTTATCTTGATCTACGTGTTGAGGATCTCACCGCAGAACAGATAGGTGAATTAAGTAATGAATTATATCATCAGATATGAAGCCTGTTCTCCAAATTTACCACAGGAAAGAAGCAATAAAGATATTTTTCTATAGAAACGGTGAAATAATATTTTGTTGAATCCAACTAAACACACCAATGAAGTCTAAGGTCATCAATAACACAAAAAACAATAAAAAAAATAAAAACAACCGTAACGTAAACCGAATAAACTGCCAGACTAGGAGTAGCACAATAAGGAAGATAAGAAAAACTGCCCAGAGGGGAATTGACATTGAGAGGAACTCCATCGCCACCAAAAAAAGAATCACCATAACTCATTTAAATATTTGTAAGAGTATGCGCAGTTGTATCGTAGAAAGAATTAAAAAATCTTATAGGATGAGAACCATTGGCCACAATGATGAAAGACTATCTCACACTGAGTGCTGCAACATGCTGAGAAATGGGCGAGCTGAGTGGTCATTATATCTCTTTTGCCCAAACATACAAAAACTCTGATTCCATGTCAA
>CAZGIV010000016.1:0-21036 GCA_964526175.1 uncultured Thermoplasmatales archaeon
TTTTCTTTTGTAGAACCGTAACAAGGGACTCCTCCATACATTTCTTCATGGATGTTAGGAAACGTTTTAAGAATAATTCTTCGTAATCTCTGACAGATTTCCTTTTGCGGGGATTTTTGTTTTTTTATATATGCATCGACGGTCGTATCCATAGGAGCGATGAGAGGATATCTTCATATAAGATTTTCTGAAACTTTGCCCAAGATAATAGACGGTGTTTTTAATTGATGTTCTTTTTCTTCAGCGAAACCTTAGATTCGTATTACCCCTACAAATTAATAAATTTTTATATTTTTTATAAAATGTAGGGGTAAAATCATTGGATTAATATATCGTAAAAAGCTATGGAAATACCTATTCCCTAAGAAGATCTTTCAGATACAGGGGGATGAAGCGTTTAATGAGTTTCCATTTGTATTCATGGATCCTCACCTGATCATTCATCAAATACAGAAGCATGTCCACCATACGCGAATCCTTGGAGAGCAGGTTGACGTATTTTTCATCATCATGCTTCAAGAGTCGTTTTAAAAGAAATGTACATAGAGTGATTTCTTCCCCGAAATCATCTTTCCATAGCCGTTGGTATTTCGATAAGAACGCTGCGCTGGTGTCATCTGCTTCTAATGCCTCTGTGCACACCTCTGCAGCGAATCTGCCTGATGACATCGCATAATGGACACCATCCCCTGTCAGTGGATTCATCAATCCTGCGGCATCACCACAGAGGACAATGCGGTCTGCAAAGGTTTTTTTTAAGGGATGAAGTGGGAGGACTCCCCCCTGCGTTGCTCCTTTATGTAGGGTAGGAGGTATCAGTTTTTTTTCCTTTAGAACCGTCAGAAAATTGGTATAGACTTCCTTTAAATGTGGCTGTTTTGTCAGCTGAGAAGCAGACGGTTGTATTTCACCGATGCCGATATTGACGCTGTTTTTTTTAGGAAACACCCACCCGGTGCCAGCTATCCCCATGAATTTGAGGTAGAACTGAAAAAATCTTTGTTCGCTAAAATACTGATCGAGCAGATTGCTTTCCAAAGGAGATTCCTGGAAGAGACACCTGCCGATGTTTGGGTAATGTTGGCCGCCATCAGAATGTTTCCCAATGGTGCTCCAGATGCCATCGGCACCGATCACGAGTTGGGATTCAAGGATGTCTCCGGTACTCAATCTAATTTGTAGGTTTTCTTTTTTTCTTTCAAGGCTGAGCGCTGTCGTTCCGTCTCTAAATACCGTTCCGCTCCGTATTGCATAGTTCACGAGCCCCTGATCAAAATCCTTCCGGAGAACAAATGCAGCGATCGGTTTTTCTTTCTGCAGTCGTACCTGATATTGAAGCGATGATGAAGAAATGCTCCCGCCATAAGAATACGCATCAATCAATTCATCTGAGATGTATGGGAATCGTTGAAGCGTTCGTATGGATAACACACCACCGCAGGGTTTATCCCGTGGGTATGTGCGTTTATCGATGAGCAGGGTTTTTACTCCTTTTTCAGCAAGTGATTTCGCTGCGGTTGCACCAGCAGGACCAGCACCAACGACGACTACCTCATATGTCATGATTCAACCAAATCCTTCCATTATGAGAGCATATTAGGCTAGGAGCACATAGACGAAATAGCTATCAAGAAAAATCCACATTAGAAATATGCATGCGGTCGCACGAAACACGACCGTCATCATGGTTTCTGGATTACTCAGATATTTTCGCAGGCTCCACACCCCGATGCCAAAGGGGATAAAGGAGAAGAGCCCAATTATTATAAAATTAGGGGCCCCTTCAAAGATATGAGACACACTGAACATCATGTAGCAAAGGGTCGCCAGACCAAGGGATATCGCACTGATGATAAAACTAAAACGCTCACCAGTCAGGACTACCAACGTCATTTTATGGCCTTGGTGATCTGCGTTCCTATCTGGGATCTCTAAATAGAGGCTTACTGCAAAACCAAACAAGAGCAGGGGAACAGAAAACAATACAAACGGGGCATCAATCGTTCCTTTCACTACGAAATACCCTGCTCCTGCGAGAAGATAGCTTGCTCCTAGCATGGTGACCAGTTCACCGAATCCCCTGTATACGAGCTTGAAGGGAGGTGCAGTATAGATCCATCCGATGAAATTAGCGATAATCACAAATGCAAAGAAGGTCCAAGAATACGAAAAAAGAACGGTGAACGCCAAACCAAGCAGAATAGATAGACTGTAGAGAACCACGATGATCGTTCGTATCGTCGGTCTATACTCAGGGTGTTGTACAAGAATGGCGCTTCCTCCTGAAAAAGCGGTTTGTGTTGCGAGCTTATCAATCGAGACATCATAATAATTGTTCGTATACCCCGTTGCAAGAACACTGATGAATACGATCGCGTAGCCTAACACGATCTTGTACACATCAAACGGTGACCCGACCACGAGAGCAAAGAGCACACCAAGGATGTACACCAGCATCGCAGCATGTGCAAGGGTTCGACCTAGTTTTATAATATTTTTCGTTCTCGCAAAATCCATATGCTGACCTCTCTCTCATCCAGATTATTCGTCAGGCGGATGAGTATTATCAAATGTTCTTTCTCGAATAGAATTATCGTTCAAGTATAAAAACATGATTAAAACATGATTAAAGGTTATCAATGGGAATCATCAGAGGTTCCTCCTATTTGGTTTCGCTAATGAAGAGACTGTATTTTTCGGAATCATTAGGTTCTGATTCATGGAAACCAATTAACCGTCCATTCAATTGTCCTCAAATGTGTTGAAGTATACCAGGCAAGGGAAAAAAGAGGGCTGTACGAATATGTTTTTAAGGAAAACAGTGTTCTAAGATAGACGAGAGGAAAAGGAATGCAAAAACTAGCTGGAGTCATGGGGATCGGTCTGCTTCTTATCACGTTATGTTGCAGTGGCTGTGAGGAACTGCAGACGAAATCTGACCATGTCACGGTCAATGTGATGGCCGCGATATCGGTAAAGGTAGTTGATGCAGACAATAAAGAACTAAACGTCAATGTTGATGGGATGTCCGTGTTCATTGAAATGACGAAACAGGGTCGTGATCGGTTGGTGTTTGATCGGATCATCCAGGCTGGGTTGTGTCAGGCGACCGGTACCTTTGAGATAACGAAAGGTCAATGGATTAATTGTACCGCTACGGTCCAGGGTAGCTATATGGAGTATTATGCGGTTGCCCCTGTCACGGCGATGCTGTCCTGGGACACAGTAAATGCATCAGTGAACTTCGGGGCAATGTACCATTGGTACCCTGAGCTGACCATCATAATGAAGAAAGCCTAAGTATGGTTATTGTTTCATAAAAAAAAAAAAAAGCATAAGTGTTTATAGATATGTTTTTAAGGAACGAGATGTACTTATGAAATTGTACGTAAACGTGAAGGGAAAATGACTCGGTTCAGATCCAAGAAAAAAGCAATCATTGAACTCTTTGATGAAAAAACAGGAAACGTCGTACGAACAATCTCCTTTCAGAGTCCGAAAGAGTTTGACGAATTTATAATGGGGTTTAAAAAAATGAGATACCCAGGGTATGGTTGGAGATATAAAGATAAAGACAGAAAGAAAGGGGAACAGGATCTCGTCGATCATTACCATAAAAAATAGTTCCAACTCAGATATGACTCATGGGAATATATTAAATACTTAGTATAATATCTATCATACCGTAGTAATAATGGGGTATTGATATGAAGAAATGTCCGCTGGTTCCTTGGTCTGTTATTGTTCTTTTAATGGTGTGCTTCTCCCTTCCTTCTGTTGATGCGCTCGTGGCATCACCTGATCAGCCGGGGCCGTACCATGTCGGTTCGTACAGGACCTGGTATCTGGTGCCTCCCTATGGACTGTTTCGGGCGACGATTCGTTATCCTGCCACACATGATGGGTGGCGGTCACCAATTGATACCTCTGGCGCTCCGTATCCAGAGATCGTCGTGGCGAACGGTTTTGCTGGGTCTGACTGGAACATCCAATGGATCCCCATTCATCTGACCTCCTATGGATATGTGACAATCTGTTTTACCCCACCGCATAAACTATCATGGGATGCGACGCAATGGGCTTCTGGGTTTCACGGTGGATTTAACGCGTTACGGATGCAGAACAGTAGTCGTTTTTCACCGATCTTTGGCGTTGTTGATAATGAGACGCGTGGGGCAATCGGTCTTTCCATGGGTGGTGGAGGATGTGTTCAGGCAACCGGAACCCCCGGTGTGGATATCGATGCCGCGGTCGGGCTGGCTCCCGCAGATATGGCCTCGGTACTCACCGCTGCCCGGAACATCACGGTGCCTATCCAGCTTCAGGTGGGGACAAACGATGGATTCGTTCCTCCCGCAAGTGTTCTGCAGATGTACACCGATTTTCTTTCGAATAGTACAGTTAAAGAGTATATAGCGATCACAGGTGGGAACCATATTGGTTTCATCGACGTATTTTTCGCCAGGTTCGCTCAACAACATGGGATAGACAATCCACCAGATATAACCTATGAGGAGCAGCATACTATCTCGAGCAGATACTTCACGGCTTGGTTTGAGTACCATCTCAAGCATCTGAACGAGTATTATACCTTTATCTTCGGGGATGAGGCCCAGCATGATTTAGACGAAGGACTACTTTCTGATCTGCGGTACAACATACCGTAGAGTAACGGTCTCTCATGCACCGCTTCTCTTATCCACTTATAGCACCTGAATTGAAAAAGGTATATTTTTAAAGAAACAATCCATATAATATCACGATGAGTGGAGATGGTGATGTGAAGAAAATTGTTGTTGTACTTATGGGGTTCGTTCTCATTGCAATAGCTTTAATGAGCGGATGTACAGAAAATAAATCAGAAAACAATGCGGTAATAGATTCTGATGGTGATGGGTACAACGACACCTTTGATGCGTTCCCTAATGATAAGACGGAATGGGTAGACTCCGATGGCGATGGGGTGGGTAATAACACTGATGCGTTCCCCCAGGATGCGAATGAGACAAAGGATTCCGATGGTGACGGGATTGGTGATAATGCTGATGCGTTTCCTCTTGACCCCGCTGAATGGCTGGACTCTGATGGAGATGGGATTGGTGATAATGCAGATTATTTCCCTGATGATCCGACACGGTGGGAGCAGCCTGCTTCTGATACGTTTTTAGAGTATGCTGAGCCTTTTATCGAGAAATTGGTATTCGATGACAGCCAGCTGCAGGCTTATGCAGACGCTATTGTCTCAGGGAGTGGTTCTTCTAGCAGGGAATGTCAGGTGAACGCACTGTATCGGGATGTTCTTATGAACTATACCTGTCTTGCTGCTCCCTTGGATAGTGGAGCACTACAGACGCCACAGGAGACCCTGCAGAAAAAAGAGGGGGCCTGTGAGGATCTCTCTATTTTGTTGTGTTCGTTGCTTTCGAATAGTGGTATTGACTCTTCTCTTGTCTTTACTGATGATCATGTGTATGCGATGGCCTCTGATGTCAACATCGATGCACTCTGGGAGTGTGCTGATGCCTCATTGATCCATGAGGTTGAGACTGCCTTTGGGGAACCGATGTATCAGCCTTTTGTGCAAACCCTTATACTTCCTCCAGCTGGTGTATTGTACATTGGCGGAGAAGCTAAGACATTTGATGGGCTCATCGACTACATGACCATTGATTACAGCTTTCAATCCGATCAGCCGTTGCATTTTTTTGTTGTGCCGACACAGGTAGAGTTCTTTGGCCTGCGGGATAATGGCACTGCGAACGTCACGTCTGAAGAGCCTAATCTTACGAGTAAGAGCGAGACGATTCCTCAGATGCTGACGTTTGGTGGTATCGTCCTTTTGAATAATAATACGCAGACGGCAACGGTGGATGTTGACTTTGTTTTTACGCTCCATCCTTCGTTTTATGCTACCTATAATAAAGATAAGCTAATAGCCTATAAAATAGGAGGAAAGGATGCTGTTATCCTTGATCCAACAGTAGGGAAGTATGGGTTTCCCGGGTATGATGCAGGGGTTGTTGGGGAAAAAAAAGTAATTAATCCTGTTACGAAGCAGTATGTTATTTTTCCTTAGAACGTAATTCTTGTAAACACAGGAACAGTATCAAGACAATTTTCTTTAATAATATATAGTATACACTGTTTTTTCGTGGAGGGGTTGTGCTGTGGTTGATAAGAAACATTTATAAATGTTATATGTATACGTGTATCACGCTAACGCATAGCATAAATTGGCACAAGGAGGTGCATATGAACAAAAGAAACAAACATCTAACCACAACGCTCCAACACATGGGGCAAACGCTAGGACTCACAGACAGCGACATCGCCGGCGCAAAACGAACAGCATGTAGCATGCTAGGTATAACGATCGCGGCAGCAGTCGTCATCCTCATAGGAAAAATCGTGACATCACAGCTTGACGCAGTCGGTCTATACTACACGGGGGTTAGCATCAAGGACTTCGGCCTGCTCAGCAGGTTCTTCTAAAAAAAGAGACACTGCTAAGACAAAAAACCCCCCTTAGCAGTGTTCCTCCCCCACTTTCTTATGATGAAGGCGTTTGGATGAAATCACACTTTGTCCCCCTCAGTGTCGCCTGGGAGCTGACCCTCACCTGCAACATGCGCTGCATGCACTGTGGGTCCTCCGCAGGAGACACCCGGGTTCATGAGCTGACCACCAATGAAGCCTTTGATCTGTGTTCCCAGCTTTCAGACCTCCGTGCAAAGTATATCAATCTCACTGGCGGGGAAGCCCTCCTGCGCAAGGACTGGTACCTCATTGGTAAGGAGATCAAGGATTGTGGGATGGAGGTCAGTGTCCTTTCCAATGGTCTGGTGCTCAATGAAAAAATAATTTCGGAGCTGCGCGCAGTCGGCGTGTATGCGATCGCACTGAGTTTAGATGGAGGAAAACCCAAGACCCATGATTGTATCCGTGGGGTGCCAGGCTCATTTGAGAAATGCCTGAAGGGGCTGGAAGCGCTCCGCAAGGAAAATCTCCCGGCGACGGTTATTACGACCGTTCATAAAGGTAACATCCAGGAGCTGCCGCTGATCCGTGACCATATCCTTGGGAAGACGAAAGCATGGCAGATCCAGATCGCGGTGCCTATCGGAAGATTCCCTAGGGAGCTTACGTTATCAAAGGAAGAGTTCTATGCAGTCGCATTGTTCATTGCTTCGATGCGGAAACGATATTCAGTAAAGGAGCTTGCAGTGATGGGTGCTCACAGCATCGGATATCATTCCCAGGTGCTGAGGAACACAATGGTCTCGCCGGTGTGGAAGGGATGTCAAGCAGGGGTCAGTGTCCTAGGGATCCAAAGCGATGGTGGTATCAAAGGGTGTCTGTCATTGCCTGAATCCTTTGTGGAGGGGAACATTCGTAACAGACCACTGGTTGACATCTGGGAGGACCCGTCTTTGTTCTCCTATACGAGGCATTGTTCTACGTCGGATTTGAAAGGCGAGTGCATTGGTTGTCGGTTTGGGAGATCCTGTAAAGGAGGGTGTACGACGGTCTCTGCGTCGGTGACCGGTACTGCGCATAATGATCCGTATTGTCTGTTTTTGCTAGAAAAACAAATGCTTACCGACAGGAACCTCTCAAGAGAATCACCGTTTTGATGAAGCACTCCATTGTTTTTTTTCTAAGATTCTGAAAAATATTTTAAGCTAGGGGAAAGATTAAAATCATCGTACGTCCTCATTTGAAGGTTATGACGCAGTATGATTTCCCACCGTTCCGGCCGCCGAATGAAGCAGAGTCTGCGCTGATTCGTGCTTCTCGGGGTTGTCCGTGGAATCGTTGTCTTTTTTGTACGATGTATAAAGAGGTAAAGTTTCAACCGAGGTCTGTGGAGGACGTGAAAAAGGATATCGATGTCGCGGTACGGTTGTTTCCAGGGGCGCGGACTGTCTTTATCGCGGACTCTGATAGTCTTGCCATGAAGAACAGTGAGGAGATCATCCGATATGTCAAGGCTCGTTTTCCATCTGCGGAGCGGATCACGTCGTATGCACGGGCAAAGACGCTTATGAAACTTGGTGCTAGTCATCTTGCGAGGTTACGGGACGCAGGCTTGACTCGGGTGCATGTTGGTTTAGAGTCAGGTGATGAGGAAACACTCGCGTTTCTGAAGAAGGGGGCAACACCTGCGGAGATGGTTGCTGGGGGGCAGGCTGCGAAGCAGGCAGGTCTTGAGGTGTCGCTGTATGTCTTGATTGGTGCGGGTGGGAAGAATCGGCTTGTTGAGCATGCGGTAGGATCCGCCCAGGTGTGTAACGAGATCGACCCGGATTTTATTCGTCTGCGCACCTTGATTGTGCAGCATGGTTCGCTTCTGGAGGGCAAAATGAAACAGGGGTTATATCGATCAACATCTCCAGTGGAAAAACTCCGGGAGGTACAGTTGTTTCTTTCGCATCTTGATGTGCATGATTGTGAGCTTGCATCAGATCATCATACGAACTATCTCTGGATGGATGATAAGGTACTTTATCGTGGGATTTATGGGATGCTTCCAGGGGAGAAACAGCATATGATGGATGTTCTTGCTAAGACGATACAGTTAATCTCACAGGCGACCGGTGAGATTTTAGATGCAACCCTGCTGTATGAGCGCGGGATGATTACGTCGTTGTAAACAGAATCGTTTGGATGGTTGTCTGGAAAAAAGGAAAGGTTGAAGCTGGGTACAGAAAGAGTACTGATTGTTAGAGAGAAAAAGAAGGTTTTTTCTCGTCCTAACCTGAGGTTAGACATTCATTTTTCATCCATAGGTTTCTAAACCATTGTTGGAGCAAAGGATCGTTTGATATCCTTATGTTCCATGCCTCTTGGATATCACTTTTGGATGATTTGGCATTAAAAGAGTCTGAAACACAAAATTCGCTCCAGAGCTTCATGTCTTTCTCTACTTTATCATAGCAACGTCCGCAGACTAAAAATCTTGTTCCTAATGCAGGGTGACGATACCCTTCGAAAATACCTAATTTCTTATCACATTCTTCACAATCTACCATGTTTTTTCACCGACTCTGACAAAGAATTAAAATAAAAATCTCAGAAGTCCGCAAAAAAACGAAATTATGAAACTCTCATCCCATCTTTCTTTCTTAGGCCAACAATACCCTGTCGCTTAAATAGCTATCTATGGTAATAATGGTGAAAAGTGATATCAACTCTGTGATGACCTCAAGCGTCTCCGTCCTGTTTGGGTTATTGCTCAGGGAATGCTTGTCCTGACCAATCAGACCAGCCTGTTCCAGTAATCGGTATGATGGCATTGGTGCTTGCTTCGTGGAAAGTACCTGAGAAGTTCGCGATGATCTCAAAGGTCACTGTATCATAAAAAGGGTCTGGGACATCGAAGTACACGATCATGTATCGGAGGAGTGACCAGTTGATTTCTAAGGTGTTTCCATCGTCGTCTTCTGCGGTGATGGTCGCTTGTGTTGGGTACTTGACATCAGGGTATTGTGGGTCAACGGCCAATGTGCCATACTTGATCATGATTTCGTTTTTGTCACGGTCGCATCTGCGGTAAAAATTATATTCTTTTTCTTCCCCGCTACTGTTGGTCACGACTCTAAGATTCCCAGGCGTGCAGGTCTCCCATCCGTCTTGACAGGAGTACACAGGCGCATGCGGGTAGAGGAGTTGAACGGAGAGGTTGTCTTGTTTGAAGTCGACCCAGTTCCATTCAAAGATAGAGAAGACAAACTCGCTGTAGAACCCGTCATGGTATCCTTTGGTATGGTTCAGTTCGTAGGTTGTCTCGTTTGCCCCATCTCGGACGTAGAACGTCCCGTTGACGACAGCGTTTGCCATCTGCATATGGTAGGTGATCCATGCGGGGATGACATTCAGGGTGTCAGGGACGGGCCAGTGCACCCAGGGCAGCCAGGGTTGTCCAAGACTACGGCGGTAATGGAGGTCCCATCTGATCTCCTTGTCGTCTTTGATGACCTGTCCGGTGATATGGTAGTGATCCGGGTTTATCACATCGATAGTACCGCTTGGGTTTTGTAGTTCAGGGCCGTCTGCTGGCTCGAAGGTCTGAGAGGCTGAGAAGTTGCTGGGGTCGGTGGGGTCGTAATCGATGCTGAACAGAGGAAATGAGGTCCCTTCCGTTGGGTCTCGGATGATCATGCCGAACGTGTCGGTAAGACCGCCCCCGGTGAGTCGGTTCTCTGGGTTCGCCAGTCCATATGCAGCGACCCCTGCAATGTCATCTGAAGGGTCAGGGGTCCCCTGGTCGTCGAGAAAGTTGAAGTACCAGAGTTGGTTGTATACGAAATCGCCGACGCCGTTCTTGTTGTTGTAATAATTGTACCCGTCGGTGTTGCTTTGGGTTGCTACACAAACCTCAGGGGTTGAGGGGGGCTTTGGGAGCCGCCCAAGGCAGATGATATTGATAGGGAATTCTCCACTCATAGTAGACCCATTGATGTCATACGCGACAATCTTTATCGTATGTCTGTTGAAGAGTGGTGTATCAAGCATCCATTCATAGTAGGGCCCCTGGAGACGAGCTTCTAGCACATCATCAAGGTAGATCTCGACGAACATGAGTTGAGAGGTGTTATCTGTTGCTTCGATTTCAATGGTTACTTTACCGATGATCTGTGTTCTGCCGAGTGGGAGACGTGCGATTTCTTTGTCCAGGATATAGAGATATCCTGCTTTTGGTTTGACGATGGTGATGTTCAGGCCCGCATGATTTGTGAGAAGAGGTGTGAAAATGCTTGATCCTGTGTTGACCTGTGTCCCAGTTGCACCAAAAAGGTTCGTTAGAAGGAAAAGGAGTACAACTGGCATGGTAAGGAGTGTTGTTTTCCTATTCATATCATTCCCCCTGTTTTTATAGATGTGGTACTGGTATATATTAATTGTCGTCAGTTAATTGTCGTCAGGGGAGTTTTGTTGATGGTATTTCTCAGGGTTTTTGATTCTCTGTTCGATTCAGGGCTTTTTTTATGATAGGGTTTTTTTCGATATACTCATCGACAAGGTTTTTTGGTGCTTTGTTGAATGGGCAGGAGAAGTTTATGCAATACGGACAATAATACACGAGAAAGGTGATGAAAAAAAGGATGATGGATCCAAGTGATGCAATGCTGATTATGCAGAGGGTAAGGAGTGAAAGTATTGTTGTGGATGCGGGATTTGTCATGAGGAACAGTATCCCGTATAGTTCGGTGGCAAGGGGGAAGAATGCAAAGAAGACGAACCCGCTGGTTGAACCGATTTTTTCGTATACATTCATGGGTTCAGGGTGGTATTTCCATAGTTTTGGTGATATGATGTTTGCTGTGCAGTTGAGTATTTTTGTTTTTTCTGCGTAGTACGGGCAGTGGCTGCAGGTGAATCGTGGTTCAATGATAAGGAAGAAGAATACGAGGAATGCAAGGTATGTGAGAGTCATCCACCAGATGCTGGTGAATAGTCCAGTGAGGATGGTACCTCCTGATGTTATGATGAGTGCGGAAAATACGATGATGAGTGCGTTGGTTTGTCGTTTTGCATCATGTCTGCAGTGTAATTTGTTGTTATTGATGCAGTCTTTACATTCTGATTCGGGGTTGTGTGTGCAGATGCCATACGGGTTTTGGTTCATGGTTTTTTTCCTGGGCGTTTGAATACAATTTTTTTTGTGGTTGAATTGAGGTAATGTTTAATATGTGTTACCGTATCCGTTTTCGCAAACAAATGGTATTTTAGGGGATATTATGAAGATGAACGAAGCAGTTGAGATAGCGAAAAAAGGTACCCATTGTGGGATGTGTAAGATTGATTTTCTTGGTACTGGTGTGTGTTCCGCAGGGAAAAAACATGGGTATGTCGCGTACTGGCCTGAGGGTCGTATGGAGCTTACCTTGGCACTAGCTGCAGGGACCGTGAAGCCGACGAAGATGCTTTTGGATATTGTTGATTCGTGTACCCTGTGTGGGATTTGTGACTACCAATGTCATTTCGTCACGCATCTGCGGCCGATGAAAGTGCAGCAGGCGTTAAAGGAGTACGTTGCGAATGTGAAGGATAGCGATCTGATAGTCGTCCCTGAGGATGATGTCTTAAAAGAGCTCCGAGTAGTTGTGGGAACGCAGTGGGCGACCAATGACCCAGTGATTATTGCTTCGTATACGAAGACAAGTAAAACGGTTGGCTCTGGTTTTGATTTCTATGTGGTGTTGCCGAGGACAACGGAGGAAGTCGCTCGTATTGTGACCATTGCTGAGAAACATGGCATCCCGTATCTTCCTCGGGGGAATGGTTCTTTTTTAAGTATGGCGATGCAGACGCTTCTTGATAAAGCGGTTGGTCTTGATCAGGGGATTATCCTTGATCTGAGACGGATGGATACACTGGAGATACATCCGGAGAGTTGGACAGCGACCATTGGTCCTGGTGTCACCGCGTTTGATTTGCAGAAAGCAGCATACAAGCAGGGAATGCGTGCACTTGTCGCTGAAACGGAGGCTCATGTGTGTGCGAACATCGCGAGTTTTGGTATTATTTCGACGTGGGGGAACACCTATGGGTGGGGGTCTGATAATGTCGTTGATGCAGAGTTCGTCGGTCCTGATGGCGTGGTGTTCCGTCTTCGTGATAAGGATGTGGCAAACCCATATGCGACCGATAATAACTTTTTGAATTTGACGTTGACCCCATCACGTATCATGACGGAAGTGACCGTGAAGCTTTACCCTATTTTTGAGAATGAGGAAGCGGTGCTTGTCCCTTTTGAGCGGTATGAGGATGCGTTGGATTTGGCTATCGCTCTTGCAAGACGTGATGTGGGGTTGTCCCTTGGGATCATGTCGTGTAAGTATCTTGCGGAGTTTATCTGTCCGACGAATCAGCTGGCTGATGATTTCCAGTCCATTGCAAAGAAGTATTTGAAGATGAACTATCTTGTTGATATCATCTGTGATAAATATGATAGGAAGGTTGTTGAGGACTTCGCTGAGGTAATCATTGATAACTCTATGATCAAAACTTTAATGCTTGGGTCCTCAAAGCTTGCGTCGATGAAAGAAAGCGAGTTCCTAAAAGTCCTCTCTGAGGAGAAGGACCCGTTAAAGGCACTGTTTGCTGGTCCGATGCGGGAGCATCTTGAAAAAGGACTGGAGGCGACACCGGAGCAGATCGCGAAGGTGTTTGACAAGGATCTGCAAGGGTTCTTCACGAAGTTGTATCATCGACCTGAGATGACCGATGCGGTCTGGCTTCATGCGTTCCGTATCCTTCCAAGTCGTTTGTTGCGGCAGAAGATGTTCATGGTGCGTGGCGGGTTCATGCCTGCTGACGCCAAACTGATCATGAACCTCACCTCGATGTTGAAAGAGGTCGGCGATAAGTATTCTTTGGAGAATGCCTTAGGTTTTGTCAGCTTCTTGGAACATGGGAAGCTGGCGTTCCTTGAATATGATTATTATTATGATCATACGTCTCCTGAGGCGCATGGGCGGTTGAATCAGGCGATCGTGGAGTCGTTGCAGAAGAAACTGACGATGAAAGGGGTGATTCCGATTGAGTATGTGTTTCATAAGGGGTTGTATCGGAAGGAGCATTTTTTTTATCCGCTACCGATAGGGTTATCTGCGGATGATCTGAAGGTGTTTGGTGAAGTGGTACAAAGCGTTCTTGGGTAGGGTCGATGCTCCCTTCCATCTGTTTTTTTAGAGGAAGGATGGATTAAGAGTGATGGATTTACGTCGCTTATCATGATCATTGCTAAAGTGAGATAAGGTAGATACCGACGACCACGATCAGTGTTCCGATGAATCGGTGTTTGTGGAATTTTTCTTTGAGGAACAGGGTCGCGAGCAGGAAGACCGCTACTGAGCTTACGCCTGCCATCGGGTAGACTTTGGAGGCGTTTGCTATGGAAAGAGCGGTGTACAGCAACCCTGCAGCGGTCGCTGCGAAGAGGGATGCGACAAGGACGATTCGCAGTTGTGGTTTGAGGGAGGCTCGTGTTGGTCGAAATTTTTTTCCCATAAGCAGGGAGACTGCGGTGAGCATGAAAAACGCCATCAGGTAAATGGAGACTGCTAAGGCTATAGGCTCTGCGTTTCCGAGATAGTATTTGACGAGCAATGCGTACGCGATGTCGATGGGGACGAGCGCGGCGATGATAATGAGATTGCGGTCTAGGCGTGGTCGTGTGGTGATGTGTTCGGTGAGGACAAGGTAGATGCCAATCACGATCACAAGGATTCCTGCGTAGTTGGGGAGCGTCGCTGGTTCGTGGAGCAGGATGATGGAGGCAAGGAAGATGAACAGGGTATCAAGTGATTGTGAGAACGGCTGGATCTGGCTTGCATGCTTTTTTTGGAGGACACGGAGGTACACCACGAAGCTTACAGCAAGCAGGACGGCAGGGATGCTTGCTAAGAGCAGCAGTGATTCGGTGATGCGGATGTGAAGGATCAGCAGTCCTGCAGAGCCAAGGAAGATTGCATTAAATAAGGTTCGTAAAAGAACGGTGGTCACCGGGTGATACTGCTTGTTCATCATGTACTTATCAAGGATGCCTGCGACCGCACCGATCGTATACCCGAGTATGCTAAAGATGAACCATAGCTCCATGGGATTCAACTGGGGTTTTATCATGGTGGTCTATAAATACACTGTGATGCGGGAGAAGATGGTCTTATGGTAATATGGGAAAAAGGGAGAAAGGAGGGATTCTATACTGTTTTTGGTACATACGAGGAATCCTTCATCGTCTTCTTTGGGAATAATCGTGGTGAGGTCTAGGATAAGTGAGAGTACAATATTGAATTCTTGAGGATTACGGTTTGTTTTTTTACTATCTTTGGTAAATCTCTGAAAAATATTTTCGTTGAAGAGAAGAGATATGAATGGTTCATTCCTATGATTTTTTTTTATTTTTATTAGGTTTTGTCATTTGACGTACACAAAAACAGAGTCCTATGGTGGTGAATGTAAAGCTCCGGCGGGGAAAGGATATTTTTCCACCCGGTTTAGACGAGGATGAAAAAATTTTTTTCCTCTCCGGAGTACTTCTGTCATACTCTGCAGGGGTTGATATAGATTCGCTTACGTTCAAGGAGACGCCTTTAAGGTAGATATGATTTTATTCTTTACCAAACATTTAAATGAATTGACAGGATAACAACACTTAGAAAGTCAATTGTTTAAAGGAGGCAAAAAGGACCATGAATAAAAAAATAATTGGTGCTGTAGTCTGTATGACTCTATTGATGCCAGCGTTATCAATCACAGCAATTGCAAATGAACCACCAACTATAACAGGTGAACATCACGTAAATTCAGGTGAAACCGAACGAGTTACATGTTATTTTTATGGAACGGATGGGAGTGTAATACCTTGCATAAAAGAAATCCCCAAGGAGAACGCGGAACAACTGAGCAATCAATTACAAGCGGGTAGCAAAGCGTTTGTATCCCTGTATTCATCAGATGCGGGTGATGCAGAAATAATTGAAGCGGAGGAAATTATTGATTCTACCCTAACGTTGATGGATGATTTGGGTGTACTCCCAGACGGGGTAAGTGTAAAGGAAGCAAAACAAGTATTACATAGTCCTAAAAATCAAGCAAAGAGCTCCTCGACTCTGGGTATTATAGGTTCTGCAGGGGTTGGATTACTGAGACCAATTCATCTCTCTATACTGCCAAAAGCGGTAGTCTTTTGGGTATATTTAGTAGGTGCAACTTTTTCTGTGGGATTAAATGGATTTAATGCCAGATTAGGTCCGCAGTTTGGATTCGCTTTATTCTTCGTTGGCTTCATAGCAAGCATAGGTGTCACTGGTGCCTTTTTCGGCTTTACTCCATTCACCGCCTACCTATAAACGCTGGGAGAGAGAGCGGGAGAAACGAGGAGAGCCTAACAAGCATTAAGAAAATCCTCATGGGGCATAGTCTTAGATGAGATATCGACAGTATGCACTATACTGCTCAATCTCGAGAGGATTTAAGAAGATATAGGACAAGACGATAGGTGAAATCGTTCGTCCTAAAAAGAAACAAAAAATGTAGACCTTTCAACAATTAGAACAAAACAGGGGTTTCCAAGGATATGTTTTTAAAGAAATAATCCCCATAAAATAAGCAATAGTACTATATCAAGTCCTATGAGTAATCCCCATACTTCCTTTTTCCATCTAAATATTTTTAATCCATCAAAAGGACCAAATGGGATAAGGTTAAAGAGCGCTAAAAATACGTTTATATAAGATACATAATAAGAAATTGTACTAATAACACCATTTGATAGAACCCATATTCCGAAAAATATCAATCCTAATATAAGATTCATGGAAGGACCAGCCATAGAAATCTTACCCATTTCATCTCTATTTGGTTTTCCAAAAATTTGAACAGCACCAGGTGCAGCAAACACAATTCCTGCAACAATCCCTAAGAAAAGGGCAAATAGTAGTCCTTGGGGGTACATTCGAAATTCAGACCAATATCCAAATTTTTGACCAACATATTTATGAGCCATTTCATGACAGAAAAACGCTGTTGCAATTGCTACGAATGAAAGAGGCAAATACGTAATAACCTCATCAAAATGACTTAACGGAGGATATGGTACAAAGGCAAATGAAAATGCTATGGTAAGAACTGCCATTGCTATAAGGATGTGAACTATCTCTTGTTTACTGAATTTAATGCCAGATGGTTGGATTGAAGAATCATAGGCGTCCTTGCTACTGAATGGGACATCATGGAAAGAATAGTATGTTTTTCTTTCATTCATAATTACCCTAGAACTTGGGATGATTTTTAACTTTTTCAATAAAAGAAAAGAACGAAGAGCAGAACAAAAATAATAACAGAAGCAGTTTCTTTTTACGTACGATTCCTAGAGTTCTACAATCTTTGCTTAGGAGCATTTTCGATAACGCTCTGGCTCCCGTTCATGCAAACGGTAGTTACTATTACATCACCAAATGGAGGGCGCCTATTCCAATATTGTTATAAGCGAAGTCTTTAATTCATCTATTCGTGTCAGTATATAATGATATTATTAGCATATCCAGTAAGGGAGAAAACGATATTATAGATATTACAGATGATGTACAGAAAGTTGTATCAAGTTCTGGATTGAAAGAAGGTATATGCTTAGTATTTATAGCAGGTTCTACTGGAACACTTTCTACTATGGAATATGAAAATGGATTAAAGCAAGATTTACTAAGAGTCTTAGAGAAGATAGCACCTAAGAATCAAGAGTATAAACATCATTTAACATGGCACGATGATAATGGAAGGAGTCATGTCAAAGCCACTCTTATGGGTGCAAGTCTTACGGTACCATTTCAGAATAAGAAAATAATACATGGCACGTGGCAACAACTAATATTTATTGAACTTGATACTCAATCACGCAGACGAAATATCATTGTGCAATTAGTGGGTGAATAATGGTCTTTCTCCTGATGAATAGAAAAAAAGGGCTTTGGACCCTTAGAACTCTTCAGTAAGGTCGTTAATCATTCGCACAAAAAACATGAGTCTTAAAACCGCGTCAATGCTTCTCCGATACATGAGTTGTAATGATTGATTTTATAAATCGATTGATGTTCATGGAATTGTTAGTGATGGGGTGACGTAATGTCAACTTTTGGACAACGTGTTAAAAAGGCGTGGAAAAATATCAACGAGATAAAGTCGAAAAACAATGAGATAAAGTCGAAAAAAGATGAAAAATAAATAAACACACGATTATGTTATTTTTTTCCATGCTTTTTTTTCTCTATTCCATGAGTATATCAAATCTGTTTTACCACAGTTTGGACAACAATTTATGCTACCACCATATTTTCCTTTTTTTTTTACCCCATTCTGTAAACCGACTCTGGCAAGATTTACACTTAAATTCCATAATTTTCCATTTCACTCCTTTTTTTATTTATTTGTATCTCTATCCAATTATTAACATTTTTGGAGGTTATCAGTAATTGAAACCTGTTCACGAAAACCCTGATGTTTTAAGGATACGTTTTTAAAGACATAAATGTTTTATTGTTTTAACAGGATGTGTAGAAAATGAAAACTGGATTAATCGTTGTAGGAACTTTTCTGTTTATAATTGGATTATTTTTGTTGGCATTACGTTTTTTCGTTTCGTTGCAAATACCAGATTTAGGATTCGCCAATATGGATGTAGTCGTTATTTTTATTCCAGTGATTTTGATCTTTTTTGGAATTGTTTTATTTATCCTTGGTATAAAAAAAACGGATGTGCATATTGAACAAGAGGTTGTTACACAAAAAATTGATACCAAAGATGATTCTATGAAAATGTTGGATACACGTTTCGCAAAAGGTGAAATAACAAAAGAACAATATAATGAAATGAAAAACGAAATTAAAACGTAATTCACTTGAACATAAAATTTGTCACGGAACAGAACGAATAAAAATGGGAAATGTGATAGGTGTGGAGGCATTAGTTTTTACCCTGTCGAGCTCACCAGGGTGTTTGTCAAATAGAAAGATATTAAATTAAAAACGTGTCACTGCTTGACCGTCCAGAGGAACAGGTCTTGGACGCAGTATCCCTTGTTAGGTGATAGGGTTCAAAGGTTATGTTTTTATGTTCAGGGGAAGGGATTTGAACACCAGTTTACCGGCATGATGTTCATTGACAGATAATGATTTGCTCCTGTTGAACGATTTTTCATGCTCCTGTCGGAATATACGTTAATACTGTCCTGCTCCAACTGATATTTATTGTTCAATTCTTCTCTTTAAAACCCAAACAGAAAGATAAAATAAAACGATTGAGTAGAAAATGAGAACAACAACACAAACTGCTGGATGAACCATATCATATGACCCCGTGATGAAGAACCGAATCAAATCAACAGAATACGTTAAGGGAAGCACATATGCCAGTGGATGGAGAAATGATGGCAGAGCACTTACTGGGATGAAGATACCGCAGAGGAAAATCATTGGAAAACGGAAAAAGTTCGCCAAGGTCGTCGCATCAAAGATTTCTTTTACAGCCACAGAAATCAGGGTTCCAAATGCCGAAAAGACAAATGCAGAGAGAACCAACGATGCAAGTAAAAATACTGTGTTTGATAGAGAGACACCCAAGAAGATGACCGTTCCGACCAGAAATATACTTGACATGAGAAATCCGAAGATGACGCCACCGATAACTTTTCCAAATAAAATCGCTTGAAGTGACAGTGGCGCAAGTAGTAATCGCTCAAACGTTTTTGTTCTCCGCTCAAAGACAATGACGATTGCCTCTGCTGACGTGGCGGCAAACAGAATCGACATCGCAATCAACCCAGATGCTAAATCTTTCACACCTGAAGGATTTCGTAGGATGAATGCAAGTGCCATCACAATAGGAAACATAATCCCCCAACTCAAGTTGGGAGGTTTGAAATAATACATTTTTAAATCTTTCAACGCGATGAACAACGAACCTTTGACTTCTTCTTTAAACATTATTTATCTTTTCCTTTCTTTTTCAACAAGCATGATTTCTTCTTTCAACCCAGTGATTTCAATAAAGGCTTCTTCCAAATTTTTCGTATTCGTTGCTATTAATAGGTTTCTTGGGGTGTCTACTGTTTTTATAGTGCCGTTCACCAGTATTGCGACGCGGTCACAGAGTTGCTCTGCCTCTTCGATGTAATGCGTGGTTAGAAATATAGTGACGCCTAACGCTTTCAGTTCTTTAATCATTGCCCGCAGGATTCGTGCGGAGAGGACATCCAAACCAGTTGTCGGCTCATCTAAAAATACTATCCGTGGAGAATGTATGAGCGCTGCAGCAATAATCACCTTTCGTTTCATGCCTTTCGACAGGGTGGCAAATTTTGCATCTCTTTTCGGTTCAAGTTCAAATCTTTTTAGCAATTCCCCTATCCGTTTCTCACGGTCCGATTGAGGCACACCATACAGTTGCCCTACGAACTGGAGATTATCCAAAATACTGAGTTCATCATACAGATTGGAATCCTCAGTGACTACACCGATTGTTTTTTTGATTTCAACAATCTGTGTTCGTATGTCTTTTCCTTGAATCGTTGCTGTTCCCTCAGTTGGTTGTATCAACCCTGTCAACATTTTTATCGTTGTGGTTTTTCCAGCCCCATTTGGTCCAAGAAAACCAAAGATTTCCCCACGTTTCACCTTGAAGTTTATATGATTGACCGCAGGAAAACCACGGTAGAATTTTGTTAACTCAGATACCTCTATTATGAAATCGCTCCCCATAAATCAACCTCCGTATCAACATTTTGAACCATATTTCTGACGACTAACCCATGATTGAGTATGCAATTAATAGTTTTTTTGCATGGGGAAGGGATGTGAACCCACGTTTACCAGTACGACAAGGATTAACATTTATTCATGGAGAGTATGCCTGAAAATAATCAGCGTTTCCAAAGAGGTAAAAACCACACCCACTTGCTCCATGAGGATAATGGTAATAACTCAGACCAATAAATCCTGTAAAATTATGGATATAAAAGTCCAGGGGAAGTTCTTTTTTATTGTAGATTGTTCCAGAGTTTACATCCTTAATGAAAAGGCAATACCCGTGAAATTGCATATCATCCTGATTTGTTACGAGGAGATTTGCTTTGTAAAACAATCCTCGGAAAGAATAGTTTGTTTCAAATGCTATATGATGCCATGATGAATTTATTACACCCATATAGAAAACAAAGCCGAAACCAAATATCCTATATCCTTTGTTTAATATACCCGCATGATTATTGATATCACTAAATTGTAGTGCTCTGGGTTGGTTTTGTTTTTTTTGTATTTCTATTATATTCTTATTACTAAGACCTGATGGTAGTAACACTCCAAATACTAAAAAAAGGACTGCAATCGCCAAACCTCTGTAGGTTTTTTTCATCTGTTTCCTTTCCCCTATAGAAAAGAACAATCCTTGGTTATTTAAATCTTTGTCAGGATAAGAAAAGTGCAGGGGAAGGGATGTGAACCCCTGGAGCGCTTTTCTTTATATTAACAACCATC
>CAZGIV010000017.1:0-20424 GCA_964526175.1 uncultured Thermoplasmatales archaeon
CGGATGTTTATCCTTGTGGGTGTCTCGTTCATGTGTATGTCACTGGGAACTAGTTCCATGACCTCTCCAAGCCGCATCCCGCTGCTCATAGCCATATATATCGCTGTCTTGGTTTTGATGTCGCAGTATTCCAACACCCGTTTAATCTCTGGTATCTCTGGCACGTATTCCTCTGAGATTGCTCTGACTGTGCCCTTCATCCTGGTCTGTATCGTGTCCCAGATGTCAAGGTTTTTTGTGTTTTTATCACCGTATTTCAGGAATTGTTTCACGATTGATATCGTCATTTGTTGTGTCTTAGGTGCTTTCTTTGATAGATACTCCCAGAATGTGCGTATATCCTGCTCATAGTACGTATTGTAGTGTTCAAGTTTGTCGTCATCACTGGGGTTATATCGTGGTGCATTCTGAAAATAGGTGTTAATGTCTTTGTCGATCACTTTGAAGAATTGTTCGGTATGGCATCGGTATTGTTCCTTTGTTTTTTCGTTGTTGTATAATTTATTTTTCAGAAATTCATCTATCTTGTCCATTTTAACACAATACTGTATCAACCATCTAATTAAAAAACTTTGTGCCTTAAATTAGTCTCTAAATCTTTATTTAATGGTATCGGAGAAAGAATTGTCAGAGCTAACACCGCTATTTTTTAGAAGGAAGTAATCATCATTTTTTATTTTTTAACGCAATAGCGAGTTTTTCAAGGGCTTTTGATCGGTGAGAATATTGATTTTTCTCTTCAACAGACATTTCCCCGAAGGTTTTTTTCACACCATCAGGAATGAATATCGGATCATAGCCAAAACCATGAGTCCCTTGTTTTTTCGTCGAAATAGTTCCTTTACATTCACCAATAACAATCAATGGTTTTTTCCCTGGTTCGTTATAAGCGTACACTGATCGAAACACAGCATTTCTGTTTTCAACTTGCTCAAGTAACTGAAGAATCCCATCCAAACCAATCGTAAAGAAAACATACTTTGAATAGACCCCGGGAAATCCCTGGAGAGCATCAATAAACAAGCCAGCGTCTTCAAGCATGAAACAATGATCAAACCTTTCTTGCACATGACAAGCACCCCAGGCCGCGACCTCCTCCAGGGAATCTGCTTGCACTTCAGGGTACCCAAGGTCTTTTTGAACTACGGAAAAACCAAATGGTTTAAATTTTTCTGCTGCCTCTTGCACTTTTCCTTTATTACTCGTGACAAAAAAAAGCTCTTTCATCGATATCTACCTCTCCGGACAATATCCTCAATTTTCTTTACTACCACAGATGCATCGCCCTGTAACTGTTTTGTATATCCCTTAAGAACATATTCAAAACAATGAGAATATTTAGAATGCGTCGACTCAAAAGCCTCCATTAATACATGTAAATCGACACCTTTTGCCTCCATTTCACTGTTCTTACAACCAAGTCCGAAGTCAATGAAATAAATATGATCGTGTAAGAGAATCATGTTAGAGGTGGTGATATCTCCATGGATGATATCATGATTGTGAAGGTGTGCGATGATTTCCCCTATCTTTTGACAAAGTTTTTTTCGTTGCGGTTCTTCTAACGAATTCAGGATATCTTTAACACGGTCACCAGCGAGATATTCCATGGTGATGATGCCTTGAAAAAGATCAACATCGTAGATAAGAGGAACCGAAACACCATACGTTCTGGATTCAGCCAGTAGCTTAGCTTCCTCGCGTGTTCGTGATGCAATCAACTGAGTATCGATTTCCTTGATTCGATACGCTTTTTTGACACGCCGTTTCTGAACAACGGTTCGTCCCATATAGGATGACAAGCGGATTTCTGCTTCAGCACCCCGGTACAGGATTTTTTTAGCCACGCCAGGTCACCTCCACCATATCGGTTCGGAACCGTTGATTAATGATACTGTCCTCAATGCGCATCCGCAGCCCACTATGATACATAAGAAAACCAAGCCATGCGATCATTGCACCATTATCAATACAGACGTCTCTTGATGGGACAAAAAATTTTGCTCCACGGTCTTTTGCCATGGTTTGGACCATATCTCGTAGACGTTTGTTGGATGCAACACCTCCCCCAAGAAGCACCTCTTTTTTTTCGGTATGTGCCATTGCCCGCTCGGTAACCTCGGTAAGCATCGCAAAGGCCGTCTCTTGCATCGAATAGCAGACATCCTCTAATCGCTTCCCTTTTTGCATATAGGTCTCCGCAGCAGTGAGAAGACCAGAAAACGCGATGTCCATTCCTTTAATAGAATACGGGAGCGGTACGTAATTCGTACCTTTTTGGGCGAATCCCTCAATTTTTGGTCCACAGGGAAACTCAAGACCAAGGGCTCTACCGAATTTATCAAGGCAATTACCGATCCCGACATCAAGGGTTTCACCAAAGACACGGTATTTACCCTCAGCAAAGCCGATTACCTGGGTATTCGCACCAGAAACATACAACAATACAGGGTCAGTACATCCTTCTACCGTACCCCGACCAATCTCTAAATGGGCAACACAATGATTGACTCCCATCAGAGGTTTTTCCAAGCTTAATGCAAGGGCACGGGCTGCTGTTGCAGCGGTTCGGAGACACGGGCCCAGACCAGGCCCCTGAGAAAACGAGATTAAATCAATATCAGTAAAATCCACATCAGCATCTTGAACGGATTCTTGGATAAGATCTGCGATGTAGGTCGCGTGATGGTTCGCTGCCTCTCGAGGGTGGATACCCCCTTTCTCTGGTTGATAGGTCTTGATACGATTTGAAAGAATACGACATTTCCCTTGAACATCCGTAATGACACCAACGCCGATGGAATGCGCAGTGCCTTCAATTCCTAGACAGATCATCATCAGGTGGTAATAAGAGTACTATAAAATAGATTTGGTTCATGGGAAAAAAATCAGTTATTCTTCAACGACGACTTCTTCTTCATACAAGTAAATATAACCGGTTTTAATTAACACGACGACAATGCCGATGACCCCAACGACGATACATAAAATTATAAGAATAAGAAGCCAAGGAATCTCTGAAAAGATATCGCTTTGTGGCAGTATCTGCTCAGTATAGGGCTGTATTTGACCTATCGAAGGAACATATAGATATTCCCATCGTCCATCGCTATCATCATCAATTAAAAATACACCACCACCATTCCAATGGATATCATTCGAAGCTCCTGTGGAGGGATTAAAGAGGGTTCCGTTATACGGTGATGTATAAATGATCTGATAGGGAATATCGTTTAGAACAACAAGGTCCATGGATGCTCCTGTAGTGTTCTCTGACGTATTTTGCATGATAACCTGAACCGGTGCTGACCATTCTGATTCAAGGCCATACAGGTTTCGTGCTTGAGTTCGCAGAATATATGTTCCTGGTTTCTCCCAGATAAACGAAAAATATGCACTCGAGCCTGAGGGGACATATGGGGTCCATTCTGATATCGCATAACCACCGAAATCAAATCGATAACTCACAGGAAAATCTTGAGGGTCAGTCGTTAAGGCCGAGTAGGTGTATTCGGTGCCAATGATACCCTGGATTTTACCAGTATATAGAATAGGTGTGTTAGGAAAATTTTTATTTGAAAAATCATTAATATCAACAATCATCGCTTCCGACCAGATGTCATAGGGGACTGTTTCGCTTTTGTATTTCACATGTATTTGATAGGTCCCTGATGAATTCCAGTGATGTGTTTGATGAATGGATGTTTGATTTTCCTCAAGTTGTAACCATGAACTCATGGTTCCATCACCCCAGTCAAACATCCAGAATGAATCTGGGTTCATGGTCACGATCACATAGTCATAATCAATTCCAACATACCCAAATGTCGTACCGTTAGGTATAGAGGGGATGTACATAGGCGTCTTTGAAACAACACCTGGTGATATACCAAGAAGGGTAGTAATCAAGATAGGAATAATAAGGAAAACAACAACTATGTTAGCGGAGAACCAAGAAGTGTTCTTCCTAACGCTATCTCTGTTTGTTGTTGTGTGTCTATGCATCCCGTGAACCATCAAAAAAATCATGTTATAGGTATATAAACTTTATTGGCAGGTGGCTGCATGGTTCTTTATTTTTGGATCCCAATATCGACCGAAAGTTCATCAATTGTCCATTGTTTCACCAGAGATCCTGTTGGTGTCGCAACAAAGGAAACAGTTTTTGATCGTGTTTCTTCTTTAATATGGTCTGCCCAATCGTGAAGTGCTTTTCTTTTTTCTAAATCGAGGGCGATTTCAGTTCGTATACGATCTTCCACATCTAGGTTCATTTCCTTACGCATGGATTGGATCCGTCTGATCAACTCTCGTGCTAAACCCTCTGCTTCTAATGCTGGGGTCACGGTGGTGTCTAAAAACAGGATGATATCCTGAATGGTTGCTTGTGCAAAATGTTCCTTTTCATGTTCCACGACCTCAAAGTCATCGGCGGTTAATCGTATCTTTTCAGGTCCAACCGTAAGCATTATTTCCTTATTTTTCTCAAGTTGCTGATAGAGAAGATGTGTATCCATTGTTTCAAGGACTTGTGCGATATTTTTGGCTTTTTCCTTATATTTAGGACCTAAATGAGAGTATTTTGGTTTGACTGTCTTTGTCATAAACGCCGTAGTATCCCGTGCATAGCGAATGGTTTTCACATTCAGCTCTTCTTTTAACAGTTCAAGTAATGGCTTTGTTGCTTTTTCGATTTCCTTTGAGCAGACAATCGATGCAGAGGATAATGGTTGTCTTCCTTTGATGTTTATCCTCGAACGAAGAGCTCGACCAGACTCGACAAGAGCTCGGATCTGCTCCATGCCTTTCTCTAAATCCTCATCAATTACCTTTTTATCAACCCGTAGATAATCACAGAGATGGACGCTTTCTGGCATATCTAATGTTTTTAAGTTCTGATAAATCTCTTCGGTGATAAACGGGATGAATGGGGCAAGCAGCTGAGATAATCCGACGAAAATCTCATACATGGTAAAATACCCGGAGAGTTTGTCATTGGTCTTCTCTTCAACCCAGAGTCTTTTCCGGGAACGTCTCAGATACCAGTTGCTGAAATCATCGATAACGAACCCTTCGATTGCCCTGGCAGCCTTATGGGTTTCAAAATCCTTCATATACCCCCGGACATCTCGCACAAGTTTGTTGAACCGACTATATATCCATTGGTCCAAAAGCCCTCGCTTTGATAAAGCGATTTGGTCTTTCTCAGGGTCAAACGTATCGAGCACAGCGTAGGTTGTGAAAAAATTATACGAATTCCAAAACGTGAGTAAGAATTTCCCCAGCGTATCTTTCACCGCTTCTTCGTAGAAACGAGTAGACATCCATGGAGCGTTTGCAGAAATAAGGTACCATCGTAACGCATCTGCACCTTCATGGTCCAGGATAATGGTTGGGTCGACGTAGTTCTTTTTACTTTTGCTCATTTTTTGGTTATCTTTATCAAGGACTAACCCAAGGGTAAGAACGGTTTTATACGGGTTTTTGTCAAATAAAAACGTTGAAATCGCAAGCAGTGAATAGAACCAGCCTCTGGTCTGATCCAATGCTTCGCTGATGAAATCAATCGGGAAATTTTCTTTGAAGAGTTCTTTATTTTCAAAAGGATAATGCCATTGGGCAAAAAATGATGAACCAGAGTCATACCAACAGTCGATGACTTCTTTTTCCCGTTTCATCGTTGCTTTGCATTTTGGGCAATGAACCACCAGGTTATCGACAAATGGTTTATGGAGATCATAGTTTTCGGGGAACGATTCACTGAGGTCACGGAGTTCTTGTACACTACCTACACAGAGGATATGGTTGCATTTTTTATTGGTACACGTCCAAATCGGTAGGGGGGTTCCCCAATATCGATCCCGTGATAACGCCCAGTCTTTTACTACTCTGATGAAATCACCAAATCGTCCTTGTTGCAGGTGAGGTGGATACCAGGAGATTTGATTGTTATTTTTCACTAAGGATTCTTGGACTTTTGACATCGCAATAAACCAGGATTCCATGGCATAATACAAGAGTGGTGAATCGCATCGCCAACAGAAGGGGTACTCATGGGAATGTTTCTTTGTACCTGCAAGTAAACCGCGTTCCTCAAGATATTGTATGATACTTGGGTCTGCATCTTTTACAAATTGTCCACGCCATAGGGTGACTTCCTCAGGGAATGTTCCATCGAGTTTCACGAGTTGAACAACCGGCAGGTCATAGGCCCGGCCAACATTGTAATCATCTTCACCGAAGGCAGGAGCGATATGAACGATACCAGTACCATCCTCCATCGTAACAAAATCAGCTAGAACAACATACCATGCTTTCTTCTCCGGTGCCGCATAGGAAAAAAGAGGCTCATATTCCGTATGTTCAAGGTCGTTACCCATGAACCGGTCAAGTGTCTCATATTCCTGACCTTTCAGTAGGGTTGCTGCTCGTTGCTCTGCAAGGATGATTATTTCTCCGTTTAATCGTATTTTAATATAGGGTTCCTTTGGGTGAACTGCAAGGGCGACATTGGAAATTAATGTCCAGGGTGTCGTCGTCCAAGCAAGGAAATATCCTTCATTATTTTTCAATTTGAATTTCACAAAAATAGAAGGATCCTCGATGACTTTGTATCCTTGGGATATCTCATGGGTTGAGAGTGCGGTACCACAACGAGGGCAATAGGGGACAACCTTATGTCCGCGATACAATAACTTTTTCTTCCAGGCCTGCTGTAACGACCACCAGACCGATTCGATGTATTCGTTTTTCAAGGTGATGTATGGATTATCCATATCAAGCCAGAAGGCGATACGCTGGGTCATTTCCACCCAGGCATGTTCATAGCGGAAAACGCTTTTCTTACATTCTTCGTTAAATCGTGAAACGCCATATGTTTCTATGGCTTGTTTATCCTCAAGACCAAGTTTTTTTTCCACCTCTATCTCAACAGGTAACCCATGGGTGTCCCACCCTGCTTTTCGCAGAATATAATGCCCATTCATGGTCTCATAGCGAAGGATTAGGTCTTTCATTACTCTCGTAAGGACATGACCTGGATGCGGGAGCCCATTTGCGGTAGGTGGACCTTCTAAAAACACGTACGGTTTGCATCCTTTTCGCTGTTCAATCGATTTTTTAAAAATAGTGTTCTTTTGCCAGAATGTTTGTATACGTTCTTCAACTTCCTTTGGATGGTATTTCTGTTGAGGGGATTGAATCATCTATATGCACCAAACATGGTTACGATAGGTAAAGTGTTCAGGTAATGGCACAACGTTATTAAAACCGTTTCCCTTCGAAGAGTTCTCTAGTAATTTCTTGGGTCATTTGATTTCATTATCTCTCGTAAAAGAGAGGTGGCGTAACATCCTTTTTGAAGTTCGAATCGTAACGTTAGAGCCTGCTGTTCTTTGATGAATTCATCGATATGGACTGTTGCTTCAAGACTTGGTAGTAAAGCAAGTAAAGGCCGTCGAGTTCCTGAGGAGGAAAGAAACGGAATCTCAGGGATAATAAAATCCCGTGGATCAATTTTTTGTCCGTCAATAACCGCGTGTTCGATCTCACCCATTTCACCATTTGCGCATACGGTATCGTATCCAACGAGAAGGCCGGTCACGACTGCCTTTTTTTTGGAAATTTGTGAATTGACTTTATCGATGTTTGTTTCTGTAACAGGGATGATTTCAGTGCTGATAACGTTCTTTCTTATGGGGAAGATGATATCACCAACTATCGCTTCATGAATCGGTATTTTCCGCTGGATTCGTTCACTCAGTATCTTATTAAATAGGAACGACTCGTAAGCATTCACAAACATCAGAAGAAGGTTCTTGGGTAGTTCCATGAATGCACCAATAAAATCAGAGGGGTTTTGGATGAGTTTATTCAGTATCGCTTTTTCAAAGTTTAATACATCAGGATAGGAATGAAATGCTTTTGAGTAATTTCGTGTTTTTTCAAGCTCGTCCCGTAAGACATAGGTCTCCTCATGTTCACCAGCCAGAGGATGGGCGATGTACGTCATCGCTGCTTTTTCAAAATCTCCTTGGATGATGAGTTGTCCGACTCGATGAGTAATCGGTCGAATAACACCAAACCGTTGGATTCCATAAAAATTTGGAAACCCACCCCATGTCTGAAACGGAGATAGTAAGGCATTGATTTTTTCTGATGTAACGGTTTCTTGTAGATTACGTATAATTATTTCAAAATGGTTTCCCTGTAAATCCCCGATACGTACCGGGACATTTGATTGATAGATATGATCAATTGAAACGTCTTTGATACGGAGATTGGAGAGCTGCTCGGGAGAAACATGGTCAAAAGACATAAGCTGTGTCGTCCAGGCTCGTTTATCTTTTGTTCCGGCAAAGCTTATTCGTTTTTGGGAGCCATGTAATCGATTCGCTATTTCATGAACAAGTGTATGGGTCTCCCAATTTCTGCAGGAGACCTCAGCGATCGTAAAATTACCCTGGTCTTTTTTTGGTGGATATAAGAATTGTTCAGTAACGTGGAAATCATCGATATGAACACGTAGTTTCCCCCCGATACCAGGTGTATCTGTGCTGTACGTGTCAATACCAATATCATGTTCAAAATCAGGGGTTTTCATCAACGTGCTGCTCTGTTATTTCTCAAAATTCTTACCGAATTGTTTAATCTCATCCTCAAGGTATTTCACTGCTTTTTTCAAGATGTCCTCTGGAGATCCTTTTTTTACACGGATGAATAAACGTTTTTTTGGTGCAAGGGGATTATCTGCCATACATGCAGCATAATCGACATCGTCATTCTGTAGTAAGATATGGGTGATGGGATGAAGGATGGTTTCGTCTTCACCGGTGATTTCGAGTTCTAGTTCTGTTTTTGTCTTTTTGATGGTTTTTAAATCCATGTTTTCACAGACCTTTTTTCATTTTTATTTTAAAATTTTTCCAAGTCAAGATTTCCGTAGTCGTCTGCGATGCGTCGGTGTTCCTTGTTTCCACAGTTCTCACATTCCAGCCCATGGCTTTTCTTAATCAGCGGGTGTCGACATTTAGAACAGAGCGCTCTAATCGCCCCGAAATTTCGTTCTTTTGTTTCAAGCTGCACACTGGGTGTTACTTGAATGACCTTTGCACGGATATAATCTTCAGGTTTGTATTCGGAGGATGCCTCTTTAATGAAACCTTGGGCGATTTCCTTGACATGGATGGTTGCATCGGTGTCACTGGAAATAGACCTGTTTTTTCCGGTAACATGAACGACTTCAGCGATAATCATTGTTGATTTTGCCATTGTTACTTTTGCGATGACAATATCTCCTCTCTTAAGAAGTACTGGTGTACTCGACGCTGGTTTGACCTCTGCAGTACGATGTTTTTCATCGACGACATAGGTTCCTATGCGGGCTGCACGGATGATCCCATTTTCTTCAAATGTGCCGTCACCAGGTAATAATTCTTCAGATGTAGAGAGTTGATCACCAGGCATGACTAATTTTTGTTTCATGTTTTCAACCAAATCCAAATAGGCAAGCTAATCTATGTTTTAAAGGTTATGGTCAAGGTATCCTCCTAATGCCGTGTTGTTGGACCTCGAGTAAAAAGTGTTATAAATGGCATACTTATTTCGATTTTCCTATCTAACCAGTTTAATACTAGGTGAAAAACTATGTCACGGAAACCAGCACGAATGATCCGTTCTATAAGAAGTATGGCAACAACTCGAAGAGAGTACATGGGTGGAGTCCCTGCGTCTCGTCTTATGCAGTTTGTCATCGGTAATAAAACTGCAAAGTTTCCTGTTCAATTGTCATTAAATGCAGATGAAAAATGTCAGTTACGGCACAATGCATTAGAATCAGCTCGTATTTCTGCGAATAAATCCCTTGAGAAATACATTGGTACTGCTAACTATTGCCTTCACATCCGCGTGTATCCTCATATTGTTATCCGTGAAAATAAGCAGGCAACAGGGGCAGGGGCAGACCGTGTCTCCCAGGGAATGCGACGAGCATATGGTAAACCAGTCGGGACTGCTGCTCGTGTGAAAGTGAATCAAATTTTAATGACGCTTGACACCACAGAACAGTTCTTTCTCCCTGCGCGAGAGGCGTTGCGGAAAGCAGGGATGAAGTTATCAACACCGTGCACTATCAATGTCATTAAAGGCGCAGAGCTGATTCATTAATCGCTCCTTTTTAGAAATATTTAATGACAAAGGGGATAAGGATTAGTACGAGGATTAGTAGTGAGATTACCAGTGAAACATTTTTAACGATTTTTTCTTTTATTTCTTCTTTGATTCCTTTTTTCAATTGTGTAATAGCTGCTCGTACACCATCATTGAAGAGGAAACCTCCATCGAGAGGTACCATTGGAAGGACGTTGAATAGTGAGACAGCAAGATTTAGCCAGAAAATCCAGTAAATTGAATTTGCAATGATCCAAAAAAGAGAGACTGGTAAAGCACCCAAGGGGCCGGTAATACTGTAGGTGTCGGTGAAGGGTGAAACGATAGGGTTGTATCCTGCGAAGTATCCCAATAAAGGCAGGCTATAGAACGTAAGCAGTCCTCGTGGAAAATCAAAAAACGGGTTTTTCAAGATGGTGACATATTCTTGATAGACAGAGTCGCGAAGCAGTGATTGGACCCCCAGGTATCCTTTTCCTTTATAGGATTCATTATTATTCAAATAAATAGTAGGTCGTTTTGCATATTCAACGTATTTATCACCAAGTCTGACTTGCGTAGTGTGTAAAGTACCAGTTTGAATGTAGCTGATATTAATGGTTTGATTAGCCCTGGTATTGTTCCATGCGATGAAATATTCATCACCGGTGTGGATTACCGTGTTGTTTACATTAGTAATAATAGTCCCTGTTTGAAACCCGATTTGTGATGCAGGGGAGTCCGCATCCACCGTAAAGACGATTGCTCCTTCAGTTGTGGGTTGCACTGCTGACATGCAGATGCCAGAGAAAAGCATGATACTAAGAAGGACGACAACGAAATTCGCGGTAGGCCCTGCTGCATAAATCCTCATCCGTGACATTATCCTGGCCTTTTTTACTTCCTCATCATCAGGCTCGCAGAATGCCCCAATCGGAACAATTAAATACAGAATGCCTAGTGATTTTACTTTAATTTTATCAACCAAGGCAAGAATCCCATGGGAGAACTCATGAACGATAATTGCGACGACAAGACCCAGAAGAACATACCCAAGGAATTCAAGAGGAAGAAGCGGGTTAACACCAGGGATGACAAGGGCAAGTTCAGGCCCAGGGAGCGCGTTCCGCTGCGCAGGAGTAAAACCAAAAACGAGCCATGCGGTCATGATCATAAGGATGGTCATCAGCACCATGGTGATGAAACAAAAGATAATACTGATGTTTCCGTAGACCTTCCAGAATCGTCTATGTTTCGCACGGTTTTTCAAAAACTGTATTCCTTTTTCGGTCCGCCACATGAGTGCGGGTCCATAAAAAGAAATGTTATGTTTTTTCAGGATGCCTTTTTTATAAAAAACAAATACGATTCCTGCGTACACTCCAATGATGATGAGAAAAATCAAGATGCTTTCAATAATTGACATACTCTCTCGCGCTGAATATATCAGGAGTACTTAAAGTAATGGTACCCTGTTTTATTTCGCATGGTTTTTAAACAGTTTTTGTGTTTGTTCTTCAATGGTGATTTCGTAGGTCTCATCAACAAATTCCTCTTTGATATAGTGGTAGCTCACCGCTCCGATAAACGCAATGATGATACCCACGGTGATATATCCCCAGAATGAGAGGGTGTAAAATGGTTCAATGAGGAAACCTCGATCGTTACGAAACTCCCAGATGACTTGACCAAAGGTGTCAAAAAGGATAGAACCGATGAACCCAAAGGCGAACAAAGAAAACGGAACACCCCAATATGACCATAGTATCTTTTTTTCTCGAATGTAAAGGTCGGTGACCCGCCCAAAGGCCGCAAGTAAACCTGCAGCGACAATTCCCCACGTGATCGCAGCAAGAAACTTTAGGACAAGGACATCGAGAAAGCGTTGATACTGGTAAAAGGTGTTGTTATACGCATAGAACATACTGACAAAGATGATTACTAACGCAATAATAAAGGTGTAAAACGATGGCCTTCCCGTGAGTAATCCAACTCGGAATTCATGCCAGACGACCGCGACTTTTTTCTCTGAATTAAATGTTCTAATCAAGAGATAGATCCCTAAGGTGAATAATATAGCACCAAACCCACTGGCTGCCATCCCAAAGATAGTAAAAAACGCCCAGACGATCAATATCAAAGCAATGGGGAGAAAAAATTGTTTTTTTACTTTATCTTCATCAAGGAGTTTAATGATACGATAATAGGTGTCCTCAAGTTGTTTGCTTTGTTTTACGTTCACCCGTTGAATCGAATTAATCTTTAATCGTGATTGGATGATAGGAAGAATATATTCATCTTCAGCACCATCGCTGATTAAAATCGCGTTCTCTGCAATGGTTTCTTTGATGACGATATCAAGTTGATCTGAGAGTTTCTGATCTGATTTTACTCCAACATTGATGTCTCCGCATAAAGTCGCTATCTCGACATCCTTTGCTTCTTTTTTTAAAGATTCGTAGATTGAAATTGCAAAAAAAATCGCGTTTAAATCGGAGTCTTCAGGATCGATAAGTCCAAGTTTATTTGCAGCATCTAAGTTATTCTGCACTCCGATTATCGGGCTTTTTACCAAAGCCTTTCTACCAAAATCATCGTCACGATCGATATTTAGGATCAGGGTCTTTGCCATTGTTTTCAAAAATAATAACAATCAGTGTATATAAAGTTTTATAAATCTTTGACCATGTTTACTTATCATCACCAAAATCAAATATACCTGGATTCTATTCCCTTGTCTGTATGCCGCTTGTGACCTTTAATTACCATGATTTCATTCATCTACTTGGATATTCTGTCCCAAAGGATGCCCTCATTGAAAAACTTCCGATGATTGGTGGTGATTTCAGTCATACCACTGATGATGAGATTAACATTGAATTCTTCCCAAACAGGCCTGATTTGACCTCAGTAGAAGGAATCGCGCGTGCGTCACGAGCTTTTTTTGGGTTTCGCACCGGACTACAAACCTATGAGGTCGCAAGCTCAAACTTTTCATTAATTGTTGATGCATCAGTAAAAAAAATCAGACCATTTGTCTCTACCGCGGTTATTAAAAATGTTATTATGACCGACGCACTAATTACGTCACTTATGGGGCTTCAGGAGAAACTCCATGTCGGGTTAGGGCGAAATAGAAAGAAAGTCGCCATTGGCGTGCATAACGCAGAACCGGTCACGCCGCCATTTACCTATAAAGCGGTTGATCCCGATGCGGTTTCGTTTATACCTCTTGCAAAAGATGAACCAATGACCTTACGTGAGATTTTGAAAAAACATGAGAAAGGGATTGATTACGCCCATCTCCTCGATGGTTTTGATAAATATCCGTTGATTGTTGATGTGCATAACAACGTGCTTTCGTTCCCTCCTATTATCAACGGTAGTTTAACCGAGGTAACTCCGTACACCAAAGAGATATTTATCGATGTCACCGGGACTGATAAAAAAGCGATTAATTACGCGCTGAACATTGTTTCAACCGCGCTTGCTGAACGTGGCGGAAAAATCTACCAAACAACGGTCCACGATGAAGGAAAGAAAATAGTTACCCCTGATTTTACTGTATTAAAACAAAAACTCTCTGTCGCTTATGTCAACTCAATACTTGGCACCTCGTTTACGACAAAAGATGTTGTAACGTGTTTGAAAAAAATGGGACATAATGCAATTGATACAGGTGATGGAAGCATTCGGGTGGAAGTTGCTGCATGGCGTTCCGATATTCTTCATGAGGTTGATCTGGTTGAGGATGTGGCAGTCGGGTTTGGTTTTGATCAGTTTGAGACTGATGTTCCCAAAGCATTGACTTTTGGTAGGACGTTACCAAATCATCATCTTATGGAAGTATTACGAGGTATCATGATTGGTGTTGGTTTCAATGAGGTCACTACCTTTGTCATTTCGAATCAAGAGGACGAGTTTTTACGTATGGGGCTTGAAAAACAAGCGATGGTTGAGATTCAAAATCCTATTGGTGAAGAGTATAGGGGGTTACGAGTGAGTCTGTTACCGTCTCTTCTGAAACTTCTCCAGGAAAATAGACATCATTCCTTGCCGCAGCAGATTTTTGAAGTCGGGGTCGTTGTCGATGAACAAGCGAAGAATCAGCATCATCTCGCTGGCCTGAAGATTGATGCGAAAGCAAACTTCACCGAGTGTAAATCACTGGTGGAAAACGTACTTCGGGAATGTGGTTTTAAATCCGTGGTAAAAGAGAAATCTCATGGAGCGTTTATTGAGGGACGATGCGCTGCAGTGATGAGAAACGATAGGGAAATTGGGTTGTTTGGAGAGTTGCATCCGAAGACGATTCAGGCGTTTCATCTTGAACATCCGATCATTGCATTTGAACTCATCGCAGATCGTCTGCAATAAATTATTCATTTTGTAGGAGAGCAATGCAGCCAGCGTATCGATTGACCGCAGAAAAAACCTGGGATGCGATAGCAGATAGTTTTAATACAACAAGGCAAAATCCTTGGAAGTATTGTCTTAACTTTATTGATTCTTTGAAAGAAACAGATGTGGTCGCTGATCTTGGGTGTGGGAACGGGCGTCATGTTTTTCCGTGTGCGGAACAATGTTCATCTGTTTTCGGAGTGGATATTTCAGTAGAGATGCTTAATATTGTTAAAATGAAACTTCATATGAAATCCATGAGGAATGTTTCACTGGTTCATGCGGATGTTGTTCAGCTGCCGATTGCAGATAACATGCTTGATGCAGTCTTATTCATAGCTTCTTTGCATAACATTCAAGGGAAAGAACACCGCCATGCTGCTCTACAAGAGGTTATGCGTGTACTTAAACCACAAGGGTCTGCATTGATTAGCGTCTGGTCCCGTTGGCAGGATAAGTATTATAAATATTTTCTGAAGCAGTTCATTGTTCGAAGTCGTGATTTTGGTAACATCAACGTATACTGGAGGCAACATAACCTTTCTGTTCCTCGGTTCTATCATCTCTATGGGAAGGCTGAATTTCTCCAGGAATTACGGGATGCTGGTTTTCGTATTGAGGATCTTTCAAGCGTAAAAATTCATTCAAAACGTTTTCCTGATAACTATTTCGCGATTGTACGAAAAAGATAATTATTTAAAACAAATAGTATTCTTAGCAGAACGTAGAACAGGTATCAGTCATGGATATTATTACGACAGAGAATCTGACAAAAACATTCGATGGTTTTACCGCAGTTGACCATATTAAATTCTCTGTGAAGAAAGGAGAGATTTTTGGTTTTCTAGGCCCGAACGGCGCAGGAAAGACAACGACGATTAAAATGTTGACCACCCTGTTATACCCATCGGAGGGCTCTGCATCGATCGCAGGCTTTGACATCTTAAAACAGCGGGCAAATGTACGAGAAAATATTGGTATTGTTTTCCAGGAACCTGCGTTAGACACTGAACTTACTGGCAGGGAGAACCTTGATTTTCATGCGAGGATGTATGGGCTGTCACCAGAAATACGGAAAAAACGGATTGGTGAGGTGTTGACCCTTGTTGATCTCCTAGATAAAAAAGATGTTTTAGTGAAACAGTATTCCGGTGGGATGAAACGAAGACTTGAGATCGCTCGTGGTTTAATGCATTCCCCAAAGGTTTTGTTTTTAGATGAACCTACGTTAGGGTTGGATGCGCAGACGCGGCGGGCTATCTGGGCGTATATCAAACAGTTGAACAAGGACGAGGATACAACGATTTTTTTGACAACACATTACATGGATGAGGCTGATTTTTTATGTGATCATATCGGTATTATTGACCATGGGAAAATCATGGTGATGAATACTGTTGATGCGCTAAAGAAATCTGTTGGTCATGATGTAATTACGTTATCATGTAATGATACAGCGACATTACATAAACGATTGGAGCAGGAGTCATGGATCAGTAAGATAACGCCGCATGATTCTATGTTGACGCTTGGTGTTGAGCGTGGTGAGGAAAAAATCCCGGTAATCTTTGATATCGCTAGGACCGTCAATGTCACTATCTCTTCAGTGGATGTTCGTAGGCCAACCCTGGATGATGTGTTCCTGTATTATACCGGGCGCAGTATGCGTATGCGTGAACAGCAGGTTCGTGAGGCCCCTAATATAGGAATGAAGAAACCTGCGAGGTTTCGTTTAAGGTGGCCGAAGAAATGAATCAAAAGGATTTCCAAGCCATCTATATGTTATGGCTTCGGCAAATGAAACGATTTCTGCGGGCGAAAAGTAGGGTGTTGACGACGATCGTTCAGCCGTTGTTCTTCCTGTTCATCCTTGGGTTCGGGTTTAATATCGCAGTGTTTCCTGGGATGGAGGGATCGTATATTAATTTTCTTGCCCCCGGGATTATTGCGATGGCGATTTTGTTTTCCTCGATGTTTACTGGTGTATCGGTGCTGTGGGATAAGCAGTCTGGGTTTTTGCAGGAGGTTCTTGTCGCCCCGGTGAGTCGGCTGTCGATTGTTATTGGTAGAACTCTTGGGGGTGCTACGATTGCGTTGTTTCAAGGGATCCTTATTATGATTATCGCGATTGCTCTTGGTGTACCTACGGTGAGTCCTGCGAGTTTGCTTTTAACCTTAGTCATTATGGTGTTGCTTTCTTTTACCGCGGTAGGATTTGGTCTGATTGTTGCATCAAAAATGCATGATTTTGAGGGATTTGAGTCAGTCATGAGTCTGATCCTGATGCCGTTGTTGTTTTTGTCTTCGATGTTTTATCCGGTGAACAAATTTTTACCGGATTGGTTACAAGTTCTTTCGTATTGTAATCCGTTGTTTTATATGATTGATGGGATACGAGGAAGCTTCACTGGCGTAAATTATGTTCTTCCTCCGTTGGTTGATCTGGGGATTATCTTGGTTCTTTGTATCGTCATTATGGGGTTGGGGACTTACTTTTTCAATAAATCTGAGGCATGATTCTTGATTTAGTGCATAGTTTTCGTAGAATTAAGGAAAAAAATACCTTTGTTGACTATCAATAGTCAAGAATTAACACGGTTTTCTTTCCATAATATGTGATAATTTTTATTCTTCTATTGAATCGTATTTACATGTATTCTATTAATTCTTTAATTTGAGGATTTTTAAGACCTTTCTTCCGAATCGGGAAAAGAGTCGTAAGAAGACGATACTCTTTAAAATATTTACCGATTCTTCGAGATATTTCTTGGACCATTTTTTTTGCACTGATAAGATCAGGAGCGTAAAACGTAACAACTCCATCGAAATCTCCATGAGTGAAGAAGATATCCTCAATTTTCGATGCACCTGGCTGGTAATTATCAAGTCTTTCAAAGACAATTTCTTTTTTGAAAGATGCATCAAAGGGCACTGTGTTTCTCTTCACCAGCAGGACATAGTGCTTTAGATTCCTTAATGTTTCGTCCGTGATAGCAGTATAGCCCCAAATTATTTTTTTCTCCTCTAGATTTTTAATTATCTTCCAGACTTTCTGACGGGAAAAACCGCATTTTTTCGCAATATAATCGATGCTTTCCTTTGCATGTTGTTCCAAGATGGTTAAAACCTGTATTTCATCTTTCTTCATTGTTTCTCTGTTGCTTTTTGCCATTGTTCACATCCAATAAAACAAGTCTAAAATAATTTCTTCCTTAAAAACATATCCGTAGAACCACAGGTTTTAGGCGAGCTATAACACGATTTTAAGCCTCATGTTTCAAGGGCGAGACATAAATTGTTATTCTCTGTTAATCACTGTTATATTTTATAAAGTTTGCATTGCCGTAGCCAGAAATGTTAAAATTCGTAAAATTTTGCAAAACGGTGACAGTCACAGTCCCATTATCACTCCAAATATAATACGATTCAGATTCTAAATTTAATCTCTCATCAAGGTGATTAATTGAGGAATTAATTGTTTGAAGATTATATAATATCGCATATCGGTTACTTCTGTCAGAATCTTTGCTAATGGTAATAAAAAGTTGTCCTGATGAAACTTTATCTGCTATTATTCTTACTTCATTAAAAGATGTGTTTTCTGAATAAAGATAACCGGTTGATCCTTCATTAATATAAAATTCATAAGTATCACTTTCATTCATTGTCCTGTTTTTCAAAGGATCGCCATAAGCATCTACATTCTTTATATTAACGTAATACCATCCATTTAAGGTTACTGTTGGGTATTGGGGTGGCAGATTATAATTTTCCAGTTTATCATCGTCTTCCTTAATGATTTTTTGATCACATCCACTCAACCAAATGCTAGAAAACATGGCAATGATTCCAATAATTACTAATTGTTTTTTCATAATGCGTTTGCCTCCACTCTGAAGTTTTGTATCTATTTTTTCTTTAAAAACATATCCTAAAAACAACATTATCGGTTAAGCATTGACATTATTTACCGAGGCCCTTATGGTTTTTTTATTCGAATCAATGATACAATAAAAAGGATAAAAAAAAAAAAATCAAAATGTATTAGGAGTTTTCAATACAATTTCGATATGTTTTTACCATATTGGATAACGAGCATGCTATCGTGACCGGGCCGACTCCCCCAGGCACTGGTGTAAGTAGTGCTGCTTTTTCTTTCACCGATTCAATGTCAACATCACCGTGGATACCATCATTGGTTTCTACGATACCGACATCGATAACCGTGGCATTGTTTTTTATATAATCTTTAGTGATAAGATTCAGGACCCCTGCACCGGTGATGAGGATATCTGCATTGGAGCTGTACTGTTTCAGATTCTGTGTAAACACATGACAGATTGCGACCGTTGCGTTTCTATTTAGAAGGAGTGCCGCAAGTGGTTTTCCTACTACATTGCTATGGTTCACAATAACCACGTCTTTTCCCTTCAGTGTAATATGTTCATGTTCTAATATTGTGAGAACAGAAAGAGGCGTGCAGGGGACGAGTTCTTCGTCACCAATAAGAGTCCTACCAAGGTTTTCTGGGTTGAAACCTTCAACGTCTTTTTTTGCAGGAACAGCTTGCATGAGGGTGTGTGATCTAAGATGTGATGGGACAGGGTATTGTATGAAAATCCCATGTACTGTTGGGTCGTTATTGAGGTTCTGAATGGTCTGTAGAATGGTTGCTTCTGAGACGTTTTTCTCGAAGTGAAGACGTTTTGTGTTGATGCCAACTTTGTTACAGGCCGCGGTTCGTAGTTTCAGATAGAGCTCTGAGGACGCATTCTGGCCAATGGATATCGTAACAATCAAGGGATCAACGGTATATTTCTTTTTTAATTGACGGACATCTTCAGCTATTTTCTTTTGTATTTCAGTTGCGATATCTCGTCCGTTTACTATCCTTGCAGTCATTTTCCTCATCAAAGGGATTTCGTAAATACTCTTTAAGACTTCGGTTTTGTTCCAATCGCGTAGAATTGGGGGAAGAAATTGAGTTGCACGCCTTCATCTAATGAGCGGAGAAATTCGTATTCCCATTGATCGATTTCTTTTTCAGAACGCCCTGCGTCTTTTAATATCTTGATGTAGAAATCACGGGAATGAAGGTAATAGTGTTTATCTTCTTCACAGGACCAGATCCTGTTGTTTCCAATCCCGATGATCGTCTCAAGTCCTGCGGTGACGAACAATTTGCGTAGTTTTCGTCCGATGTGGGGGTCACCACCTTTTTTTCGTATGGCTTCTCCAGCGAATAAAGGATCCACGTTTTTGTTTTCCGGCCAGTGGATCTTTCCACCGTAATCAGGTTCAAGGGAGGCAAGAATTTTTCCTTTTGGTTTGACGACCCGGGCCATTTCATTGACAACTGCCTGTGGATCATCTGCCCACATGAGCAGTAAGTTGCAGGTGACAAGCTGAAAGGAATTATCTGCGAAAGGGAGTTGTTGTGCGTCTGCGTTGCAGAGGGTTGTGTTTTTGTATTCTTTAAGTATCTTTTGTGAAACGGATAAAAGATGTGTAGAGCCGTCGATGGCGACGACAGTTCCTTTGGTGAGTTGCGCGATATCTCTGGTGACAAATCCCGATCCGCATCCGACATCAAGGACTAGATGTGAATCTTTTAACCCGACTTTTAGGTAGAGGGGCAGGCGTTCTTCCGCGGTCTCGAGAGCTTGCAGCTCTAATTTCTTGATAAAATTAGTAAGTTCCTCGTCGGTTCGTTTATGGAATCGATTCTCAGGGTTTTTCATTGGTGGTTCCCGAAAGAGAAGGTACTGGAATGGTATAAGATTTTCCTGTCTTGTCTTTATAAAAGATGAAGAAGAGAGAGCCTGGGACACAAGAAGAGGTGATGCTCGAAAAGGGACGCAGACCCTCCTTCGCTAT
>CAZGIV010000018.1:0-20264 GCA_964526175.1 uncultured Thermoplasmatales archaeon
AAACAAAAACAACAATATAGACTGATTCTTTTTGATATGGATGGGACCCTGCTGAACGGGAGGACGATTTTTGCCTTTGCACAGAAAAAAGAATTCACCAATCAACTCAAAGCAATTCTATCTGATACCAAAGAACCATATGAAAAAAGCATTGAAATCGCTCAATTACTCAAAGGGATACGATACCAAGAGCTGCTCGATATCTTTAAGAAAATACCTCTCCAAGAACACGTAGAGACACTCATCCCACTCTTACGAGAAAAACAGATAAAAACAGCACTCGTTACTGATGGATATCAACGGTTCGCTAATGATCTAAAGAAACGCCTAGGAATCGATTATGCATTTGCTAACAGACTTTCAGTAAGCAATCAACTCGTGACTGGTGATTTACTCTTCCAAAATAAAGCCTTACAACGAAGCAACGATGGTAAAATCTATTCGATCAATAAACGATCTGTCCTTGATTTCCTCTGCATGATATTGGATATATCTCCAAGCGAAGTCATCGCCATAGGAGATGGTTCTGTCGATATCGATATGATCAAAGCCGCTGGTCTAGGGATCGCCTATCGAGCTCCACCTGAGGTCAAAAACCATGCTGATATTGTTACAGATGATCTCCGTGTAATCATAAAATATATCGAGGAATGATACAATGGATATAAAACAAGAGGAAATAGCGACCCTACATGATCTTCATGTTGATAAAAACAGACTCATAAAAGATTTGACAGAATTCACTGTTGAACGCCCTGTTTCTGTTGTCATCCCCATGCTTTATAATGAAATAAAACAACCAGCTCTTGAAAACATTGTAAAGCAACTAGATAAATGTACATACCTCTCGCAGATAATCATCTCCCTTGCCGCAAAAGATGAAACGGAGTTTAATCAAGTAAAACGGTTTTTTTCAAAACTTTCCCGTCCCACCCTTATCGTGTGGTGCAATAGCCCTCCGGTTGAAGATTTAATCCTGCAGTTGAAATCACAGGGATTAGATCTCATGAAATACCGTGGAAAAGGAAGAGACGTCTGGCTTGCACTCGGGATCGCAAGCCTTAATTCGTATGCCATTGCCCTCCATGATGCAGATATTCAATCCTACACTGAGATGGTCATAACAAAATTACTCTATCCGCTTCTAGAACCAGAACTTGATTTCAAATTCAACAAAGGATACTACGCACGAACAAACCTTGATAAAACCATTATGTATGGGCGTGTATTTCGATTATTCCTTCACCCTCTTTTACGTTCCCTGATCGATCTCTTAGAACATAAGTTCCATTTCGTTCGATTTCTCCGTGCATTTCGCTACCCGCTCTCAGGAGAGTTTGCCATGACCGTCGATCTAGCCCGTGACCTTGATATCCCTGGAGGATGGGGCATGGAGATCGGAATAATGGCTGAAATCTATCGGAACGTTGCTCTGAAACGAATTTGTCAAACTGACCTAGGATTCTATGAACATAAGCATCAGATGATAGGTACCTCAGAAAAAGGATTAGTAAAAATGTCTGGTGATATCTTTCGCAGCTTACTGCGCGTGCTCATCGAAGAGGATCATATCCAAATATCCCGTCCTTTCTTACTGTCCCTTCGTGTCCTATACCAAAAACATGCGCAGGATTGTATCAGAAAATACCATGCAGATGCACTGATTAATGGAATTTCCTATGACCGTCATCTCGAAGAAACAATGGTGGAACAATTCAGTAACGAGCTAATGATTGCAGGCAATGATTATATGATGAAACCAGTAGGTGCCCGTCTCCCCGACTGGTTACGCACCATATCTGCTCGGATTAATATACGAGAAGAGTTACTTGAAATCGTCGAAAAACAAAATAAGAAATAATCCTATGATTATTTTAAAAAAAACACTGGTTCAATCCTCAATTGAAATCCCAATATTATATGAACAATAACCATGAAAAATACTATAAATAGCTGAATACTATTTACTTTCATTATAAACGACGTAGAAATAATCTAGTAGATCTTGAGGAGATATTTGTATAACGGAGTATGATTCTAAATAAAAAAACCAACGTGAGATGATGAGTATAATCCCTGACATCATAGAATATTTTACACCATATACATCAATTATATCAGTGTTGACCCTCGTAATTTTTTCATTCCTTATTTTTTTCATTTTTTCAAAATTATTACAACGATATCTTTTAAAGAAAGTCAAGACAAAGAAACAGATTTCCAATGTCACTGTCTTTCTTGGTTTGCTCAAATTTTTATTTATCTTTTTTTTAATTATTCTTGTTATCGCGTTTTACTATGGACATTTAGGCGATCTGAGTTTTGTCGCAGGATTATTAACAGTTGTTCTTGGGTTTGCTCTACAAAAACCAATTAGCAATGTCATCGCATGGCTCATTCTCATTACAAGACGACCCTTTGACATCGGGGATAGAATAATCATCTCCAATGTAAAAGGTGACGTCACCAATATCACCTTAACACATATCTTTCTTGATGAAGTCGGTGGAACAATTGACGGTGAGGAACGATCCGGTCGAAGAGCGATGGTTCCCACCTCTTTTATCTTTGAACATGAAATAATCAACTACACTCAACAGGATGATTACATCTTAGTTGAGATTATTACCATGATTACCTATGAAAGCAATCTCGACAAAGCAGAACAACTCATCACCGCTGCGGTAGATAAAATTATGAAACCATACTGGGAAACATTCCCAGAACGCATCGAAAAAAAACCACATATAAGATTGCAATTCCGTGACTCAGGAATCGATGTTATCATACGCTATCACACGATTGCGATGAAACGGAACGAAATCGCGACAAACATCAGACGAGAGATTTTTCACCAGATTCGACAAACACCAGATGTGGAAATTGCATATCCCCACACCGAACTTTTATTTAGGAACAAATAAGACTCATCTAAATCGATATATACAGAAGGTAATTATTTTCCCAGAGACGTTCCATTTCATCAACACTATAATACCAAGATGGGCTCAAACAAGATATTTTTAAGAACAATTACGCTTTTGGTTGTTTTGTTATTTTTTCTTGGAGAACAGATCGATCATGTTCATCTAAAATTTCACCAAAGATCTCCTCGATGAGATCTTCCATGCTTACCAACCCTATTGTTTTTCCATCGGTGGATAGCACGACTGCAAGATGTGTTTTCAGACGTTTCATCTCCCGAAGAATATCATCTACTTTCATGTTAGGATTCTGAATCCTTAGAATATCTCTTCGAATGTTTTTCACGGGAAGTGTTTTATCCTCGATAAGGAGCGTATCTTTTATATGGACCATGCCAATGATATCATCAATATCCCTCCGATACATAGGGAAACGAGAAAACCCTGTTTCGATTGATTTCGTAATAAGAGTCTGCAACGGTTCGTCTTCCTGGATACCGATGATTTTTTCTTTTGGCGTATAGACTTTGTACGCAGGGGTCTCATCAAATTCAAAGACTTCGTGTACCATCTCCCGTTCATCTCGCTGGATGGTCCCTTCTGCTTCACCTAAACGCATCATTGAAAGAATTTCTTTTTCTGTGATTGCAACACTGTATTTTTCTCTTTCTCCAAGCATATTAATTAATCCGTTTGAAATTGATGATAATGCTCTAACAAGAGGATGAAATACTTTCGTAATCACCGATAGTAATTTTGCTACTCGTAATGCTAATTTTTCATTGTGGAATCCAAATGCTTTTGGTGCTGCTTCCCCAAAAATTAGTACAATAAAAAACATAAAAACCGTTGCAATACCGATTCCAATATCACCAAAGATATTAGTAATGATAGCACCAGCGAGAATTGATGCAAAAATGTTTACGAGATTATTACAGATTACGATTGCACTGATAACATCGTTAGGTTTTTTTAGAAGCTTTATTAAAATTTGAGCACGATGGTTTCCTTCTCGAGATTTATCACTGATTGAAGCACGTTTAATAGAAATAAACGCCATTTCCGAGCTTGAAAAAATTGCGGAAATACTTACAAATATTGCTATCAAAATAAACCCGATTATGATAAATAACGTATCAAACATAGATATCAAAGAGAAAAACGAAAGCGTGTTTATTATTTAAATAATTTATGGACGAAAATGAATACCATCTTTCTACCTTATACCTGTTAGTGGGTGAATTACAATTGTGTGATCGCCGCTATTGGCAAACCTTAAGAAAAAGAATGCAGATAACAGTTACATAGCAACTTGGTGGTCTTCCCAAGATGGTTAATTAAGTAATGGAGATATAGTAATGAAATTTAGCACAGCGATTCGTCAGCCAACACGAAAACGCTTAGAGCGTTTAGGGAAAGCAGATATTGTTGTTGGAATACCCTGTTTTAACAGTGAAGCGACTATTACCCATGTCATTCAAACGGTGGAAAAGGGTTTAGCACTTCATTATCCGAAAAAACGGTGTGTTGTCATTGTAGCAGATGGCGGCTCTGTTGATGATACAAGAGAAGAAAGTGAAGAGCTGGAAACGAGTCCATGGATAGAGCGTATTGTCTCTATCTATCGAGGAATCCCCGGGAAAGGGTCTGCGGTTCGGGCGATCTTTGAAGGAGCAAGCGTGTTGCGTTCTGACGTATGTGTCTTGTTCGATTCGGATTTACGATCAATCAACGCTGGTTGGGTCCAACGTATGGTTGGTGGGATTCTAGAGGATTCCTATGATTTTATCGCACCGTATTACACTCGATATAAATATGATGGTACCATCACCAATAACATTGTGTATAACCTGACAAGAGCATTGTACGGGTATCAAGTCCGTCAACCTATTGGAGGGGATTTTGCATTTTCATTACCGCTTGTAGAAAAATATATCGCGAAAGATGTCTGGGAGACAAATGTCGCAAAATATGGAATCGACATCTGGTTGACAACGACTGCGTTAACGAATAAAGCAAAAATCGCTCAAGCTAATCTTGGTGTGAAAATTCATGATGTCAAAGACCCAGCAGAAGCACTCGGATCGATGTTTTATCAAGTCGTCTCAACATTATTTAACCTCATGGAGGAGAATGAAAGCATCTGGAAAGAGGTGAAAAAAAGTAAGCCTGTTCCTATTATTGGCCCGAAAGTGATGATAAAACCTCAATCGTTTCCTATCGATGTTCTCCGATTAATCCGCGATTTCAAGATAGGGTACAGTAACTACAAGGAGATATGGAAAAAAATTATTTCCTCTGAAGACTGGCATGTCATTGAAGATCTTTATCAGAAAACAGAAAAAGATTTTTTTATTAAAACAGAGAACTGGGCAAAAATACTCTATGATCTTGCCGCTGCGTTCCACCATTGGAAAGGAGGAAACCGTAGGATTATGGTTAGCCTCATGACTCCTTTGTACTATGCACGTGTTGCATCGTTTGTTAACCAGACAAAAGATATGAGTAATGATGAAGCAGAGCTGGTCGTTGAAGAACAAGCAAAAATTTTCGAAGAAAATAAAGAGTATTTAATTCAACGATGGGATGAAGGAGTAAATTACTACGAAGACCTTGAAGGACTATAATGAACCAGTAAAAACAGATCAGTAAAACTTGTGTGGTTATATCATTCGAAAAGAGTCGATATTACTTATTGATATCTCTACGCCTTTTTGATTGGGGTATTATCCAATATCTTCCCGATATCCTCAGCAGTCACTTCAAGCATCACATAATCCCCGACATCTATTATATGTTGCATTGAGATATGGAGACGATTATCACCAAGTAAACATTTTTCCATTTTTACCATTTCTAAAGCATCTTTTCTAATCTTGATTATGAGCGATGGTAGTTTCCAGGTCTGCGTATCGATGTTGATATCTTCAACAGTCCCAACAATTCTCCCCCCGATACCTAATACTTCCATACCAAGTAGTCGTTCAGCATCAAATTTTATATTATGTGAGAGGAGATAATAGCCAATATCTTTCCAGGGATGATATAATACCACTTTATCCTGTATTCCTTTTATTTCTTCAATATTGATATCCATACGAAGCGATGATAAAAAAGGCTTCTTCTTCCCAATAATTTTGATAGCTTCCTTATTCATTTTAATAACTAATCCACTGATCTGCATTTTTCCAGTAATAATGGCACTATGTACGGTGCCTATGATTTTACCATCGGCACTCACAACATCAGTTTTGTTTAAATCAGATAAACGCGTCATAAACCACCCAATGTTAAAATACTATATCTTTATTATATAGTTTTCGAACAGGTATACCTTTTGATTTATTGCGTGCTAATTCACCCTATTATCAAATACAATACGCTTCGTAATATAAACCAGTCCATCAGTAGCACCAGTCATTGATGGATTCATTTAATTCACAGACAGATTTCTTTGATACTAGAAAAATATAAATCAATCTGATACCTATCTAATATTGATGGCTACCGAAGATGTTCTCATAAAGTTTTTTGTCATCCTCGCGTTACTTTTTTTTCTTCCGAAGGTCGTAAACCGATCAACAAAAATCCCTGATTCTCTCACAGAGCTCGTGCTAGGCATTATTTTAGGCATAACCATCCCGAGTTTCTTTTTTAGCGACGATATGATTACCATTTTGTCGACAATCGGGATTGTAACCCTCTTTGTCTTTTCAGGCATGGATGTTGATACGACTTTTATCGTAAAAAATAAAAAATTTTTCATAGAACACATTATTTTACATGTTCTCATTTTTATTGCGGTTGGATGGGCGATACAATTGTATCTTCATCTCTCTATTCAAATAGCCTTTCTCATATCATTAGCACTCACAACTCCTTCAGCAAGTTTTATTTTATCATCAATTAAAAACATTGATAAGGAACGTAAACAATGGATTGAAAGCAAAGCATTAGCCGGGGAGATAGCTGGTCTGACCTTGATGGTTATTTTACTGAGTTTATCTGATATAAAAATGCTTCTTCTATCGTTAGTGACATTAGTATTATTAATTACCTTACTCCCTTATGGTCTAAAATTTTTGTATAAGAAAGTTTTCTGCAAACTTATCGGCACTGAGTTTTCTTTTATATTTGTTGTTGCGATGATATCAGCATTTATCACTGAATATGTCGGTGTTCATTTTCTTATTGGAGCGTTCGTCGCAGGATTTGTTTCAAAGCGATTTATCAGTGATATCGTCAAAGATGAATCCTATGAACATGTCTCAGAACACTTTGGTAAGCAATTAATGATAGGGTTTGGGTTTTTCGCATTAATTTTTGCTCCGTTCTATTTCTTTTCAGTTGGATTAAAAATTAAAAGCTCTATGTTTGTGTATGATACTCTTATTCTAGCGGTTTTTCTTTGTATAATAATTGTTTTAGTTCGTGTTGGTATTATGTCTGTTCATAGAATTGTTCGAATTAAAGAGAAAATCTCTACTGCAATTGATATTAATGCAATGTGCATCCCTACGTTAGTTTTTACTTTCGTTATTACTGAAATCTTAGTAAAACAATTTCAGATAGATAACCTCATCTATAGTGTTCTTATGTTATATGGAGTATTTACGGCCATTATTGGAACAGCGTTTTTTTTAATAGGAATGCGAAGCAAAAGCCCTATGCAACATTCTATTGAGCGGTCCATTCCCGTTGAAGCGGAAGAAGAATAACGGAAGAGTTCAGATAAACGGTGACCAATTGATTACATAGTTTTTGTACACATGGGACACGTCGTAATACACGTAATTCTCTAAGAATTGTTCTTTGAATTTATCTAAGATATTCCGGAGCATATCATCATTTTCTACGTAAATTTCGACTGATACATCATATTTTCCTAACAGTTCATGTACGAAGATACATGTGTTGGTTCTATCAAAGAAATTGATAATATGAGGTAGGACGACTGGATCTTTCAGTGCGATATCTATCTGAATCAATTTTCGGTTAAGACCTACAAAATTCAAATCTGTTGTATACGCAACAATAATACCTAAGCGTTCCATTCTTTTTATATGATATTCGATTAATCGTGAATCAACATGCAGAGATTGGGCGATGTCACTGAGTTTTGTCCGCGCATTTGTCGAAATCGACCTCATTATCCCTAGGTCGATTTTATCAAGAGCGTAATCTTTCGTTTCCACATGATTGAATGTTTTTTTTATGGTTTTTCCTTCGAACAGAACCTTCTGGTTTAATTTATGTGTTTTCATCATCATAAGAACATTTTTTTCTTCAACATACGTTCCGAATATATTAAAAAAACATTGGAGGAATCCTTTCAATTCGCCAGGATTTTTTTGAATAGTTAAAAACACAAGATCGAACTGGCCTTCAATGATTCTAAGATTAGCACAGGTCGGGTCGTTTATGATATAATCGATTATTTCTGTTTCTGTCGATGCCGTTAGTTTGTAAAATTTAAGATAGACACGGTAATATGAATATCCGAAAAGAGATGCGTTAAATATGGTATAGAGATGATTAATCCAACCATTTTTTTCCAAACGTTTGATACGATAATTTACGGTTTCTTTTGGTATTTTTAATTTTTTTGCTATTTTAGACGCCGATGTTCTTGAGTTAATATCGAGTTCAAACAAAATTTTTTTATCATAAGCGTCTAATTTCTCTTTCATATATGCTTGAAGCCTGATGATATATTAAGATTTTTTGGTTTTTTGTAATATTATTAGAAAATATTTAATTTACTAGTACCTATTTTTTCGAAGGTGTTTTCTTTTTTAATGAACTAACATTTATAATAATGTTTAGTAAGATTCTTAGTATCCATTCTATGATCATAATCAGAAGTATGAATTGAATACACATGGTAAAAAAATCAGGCAACGAATCGATTTTAGCTATGATGTCACTCCAACTAAAGTAGGAAGGATCTACTAAAAAAACTCCAAGAAGCACAAATGGTAATAATTTTCCCAGATCTTTTGAAAGGTCCTCATTGTAATATGCCGTCATTCGAATCGCAATGATGATAGCAAATGATGTTGAAAGAATCGTTGAGATTTCTAAGTCCTTTGCAAGAAAAAGCAACATAAGGGAAAAACCGATGAAGAAAAGCGATGCAATAAAAGGAAATAATAACGAATATTTTAAAAAATGAACGGTCATCATATGTTTTCCTGGGGTGATTCTAAAGATGTTCCGTTTTGCAATAAACCGGTAAAAATGCCAGATGAGAATCGAATAAATCGCGATGGACATCGCTAGATATAGCAAGGGTACAAAAGAGGAAAAATCCCCACGGAATATATCTTCTATTGAAAATTGAGTTGCCCACTCTGAGAAGTTCTCAAAAACCATACTCACTCCTCTTTTTTTATAGAGAACATTTATTTCTTTATAAAAACAGTGGTTACTACCAGGGTCTCTGACATAGGGTTTTTTTTTCTTTAGGTCAAAAATCCAGTATACAATAACAGTATTAGGCGTATATCTGGAGAAAAAAACATCCTATACCACTACAGAACATACCAATCTTACTTTGAAATGAACAGAGTCTAGGATATTAGATATCTTGCTGACTTTTCCTTATCCTGAGGTGTTCGTATTAATTACGGACTCGTTGGGATTGGATGTACTATAATAGGATTTAATGTTTCAATTGTTCCCCAATATTTGAAGAAAAAGCTATATGCGCCAACTTCAGCGGTGAGCGTTATATTTTCACCATTGGTTATCAGAGGGATAAATTGATCATTCGATACTACCGTTAAATTAATGAATTCCCATTCAAGATTTTTACAACGGTGATTGATCGATTGATTTAGGAGTATATAGGTATCATTGTATGAAATTGCTAAATATACCTGTGTAAATCGAGGGAATAACACTGGATTTTCCAATCGATGCTTGCAAACTACCGTGAAATTTATCTGTGGTATCGTCCCATTCACCTCTGGGAAATAGAAATCCGTTATACCACTTTGGTTAATAGTGACTATTGGTTCGAGGTCTTTTATCGAAAACCTATGGAAGAACGAGTCCCATGTTATCGTAATATCCGCTAAAATATTTTCACTAGCGGTCAGCGTTTTTGGAGAACATATATCTTTTTTGGTTTCATCAGCGTTTATAGGTTCGATACTCATCATCAATAGTATGAATGTAAGCCCTATAATTATGGTTGTTTTTGCTTTATTTTTCACAACTATCCCCTTGATTAAAGAATAATCCTTTTATCATTATATAAACATTTTGAAGAAATTGATGCAAAGAATCTCCCGATAAAAAAGCATAATAGTTATTAATGATTGATAGGATGAATAAATTCATAACGAATATTCACTATTTTAGGTATTTATTATCAGAAAAAAGACTATTTTTCATAGATATGGTGATGGTTATTTCTTACTTACGGAAAATGCCTGGTAAACCAAAAAGATATTTCACTCGTGTAAACTCACTTAGCCCATAGCCATTTAATTCGACAGTATGACCTGACCAAGATAACGTCCCTGTCGCATAACAAGGTCCTTCGAACATCCCTGTACGTGCCCATTTCCACACTTTTTCAAAGGTATTGTAGACTTGAATATCGAGTTTCAATATCACATCGTCTCGTTTTGCCTCTACATGTATTTTCTTTGGGTAGTACATGAACGGGAGGCCCTTTGGAGTTGATGTTTCTGTATAGGTGACATCAAATGAATTGAACTCAGTAATATTTCGATTGTTCGGGGAAATGATAATAGAATCAAAAAAGAGTTTGAATGGCGTTCGAAGAATAAATTTTGATAGATACATCTCCCATCCGTTATCAAAATGAATATTCGCCCAATCCCATCCCTTTGAGACCCAACGAGGGACAACGGATTGCCAGACATGATCATGATATCCTATACCACCAACATGATATTGTTTTCCATCCATGGAAATATTTCCTGAAACCTTACATCGTGGGACATAATAATCCCCTCCAGTAACTAGACTTGCGATCGGCAGATTTGCACTTCTCCCTTCAACCCATACCGGAAGGAAATCTGCAGTAAAATCAAGATCTGCGACAAAACCTTTTTCATCATTGACTGCATGAACATGCCATGAGGGATACAACCCGTTCACCCAACTATTTTGAAATGACACATCAACCCCTGGAGTAGTTGCCTGTAACGTGCCACGTCGTTGGTTAAGTGTCGTAAAATCATAGCTTGTGCCCGAGTCATCAAATAAAAGGATGAAGAGATTATCTGGTCTTAAGAATCTGATATCGAAGAATTTCATTTCGTTGAAACTTATAACAAGAGAATATCCTTGAAGATCACTGTCCGGATCACTAAAAAAGACATTAAAATACCACCATTCTCGGCGGCTTTGTTTGTGAACTCCTTCATCCTCGGGGAGAAGGATATGTCGCCCTGAATCAATAACTCGGTTAGTTCCTGGCGGTGTTGGTTCTTCTTCATCAGGAGCTAGCGGTGTATTTTCATTTATCGTTGGTATCTGAACATTTGTTTTCTCTTTACTAATACTTTGATAAACGATGTAGCCAATAGAGGAGACAAGGAGAATGGAACACATTCCTATCGCTAGTATTTTTTTTCGAGATGTTTTTCGTTTTTTTCTCCGTTGTAACGAAGCATCTACCTGTTCATATTTTTTGTACCGTTTCCAGTAATAGCTGCGCCCTAGAAAACGCCAAGTTAATGCGGAGCCAATAAGAAAAATCGGGATACATACTAAAAGGGGTATATAGGTCATCAGATAGTCGATATCCTGTATATCAGCAAGATGTGTGTTCTGGGAATCGACGGTCGTGTTGTAGATTAATTCTGCAGCCTCACCAATGGGATCATTTACCTTGAGATAATTTGTTATCACTTTGGAATGCAACGCTGATGGATAGTACAACTCTAAAAACTGTGAAAGATGCGCAGAAAGAACGAGGCGTCTGTACACATGAACGACATAGCCGGTTGCTGGGTTAACCGTGAGTTGAAATGTCTCGTCGCAGAAATAGGTGTCTCCATGCCAGGTTATCTCTTTATTATAAATATCAGATCGCCACACCTGGACCTGGACGCCATCGATAGTTCCAGATTTGATACGTTGCATATCACGCACAAGAACAACGTTTTCTTCTCCGTTTTGTTCCCCATTGGAATCAACCCATCCCACAGATACATTATTGACATCATTAGTAATTGAGGGGATACCCATATGACCCGCGTTTACATTGAGATATTGTAAGCTATACGTATGAGAATCAACCCAATACCACTCACTTACTATCTGTGTGTTGTTGATAACGTGAAGGACGTCTCCGGTGTCATCATAAATGACATCGTTAATCAACGCTTTATCTTCTGCTTTATCAAACGCCGAGACATGGATTACCTCTGTTGCAAGAAAACTTCGTTCAATAGGAGAACGTTGCGGTAACAACCATTTTATCGCAAATGGGATACGTCTTTGGTCTTTACCCTGGAGAAAAATACCGTTTCGCTCCCAATAATGAACCGTTCCTTGATCTTCCCAGATATAATTTTCAGGAAGCTTCGTTTCATGAATGATATCTTGAGGAATAATATAGATATACGCAACCAATCCTAAAACTATCAAAAACACTCCAATTGTCAGCCCTAGATCCTCATATCTTTTAATTTTGATAAAAATGACCGCTAAAATACTTGGTATAAGTAACGAAATTCCAATGATAGCAATGATCGTATTCCAAGGTAAGGTGCTCCAGGGGGTCATATTAGTATCTTATATTCTTTATAATACTGCAGTTATTAAAACCTTATTGTACAACTCTTATCCTGATACTTAAAAAATATTCATCCTGATATTCCACAAGAGATATCCTATTCTAAAGCTAAACTTGTCCAATTTTGATGTATTAAAATACTTATAGCCGAAATAATATGTAGTCTCAGAGGATAATCAATGCCCGAAGAACTAATCCCTGAAGAAATACGAAAAGAATATGAAAAAACAATGCAACGAGCGATCACAAAAAAGATAGGAACCATGACTATCATAGTGATCGAGGACACGTACGATAAGGCATTAACCGCTTTTAATTTCGGGGTTGCTGGGGTAGAAATGGGTATGAAGGTCTCAATATATTTCACATCACGAGGAATCAATATCATAAAAAAAGCCTATAAACCACGACGAGCTCGATGGGGAGAAGCACCAATCATCTGGAAAGAAACATCAATCAAACGGAAAGGTGGCATCGTACTTGCTGAGCTTATGTACCAAGCAAGAGACATGGGTGTACATTTTTATGCGTGTTATACCTCGATGATTTCCGCTGGTTTAAAAGAAGCGATGCTATTAGAAAATGTAAAAGTGATACGAATGGCTGAGTTTTTAGGGCTAGCATTAGAATCAGATATACAACTCGTGATCAGCTGAGGGATAAAACATGGATCTAGAAGAAATACTCAAAGAACGAGCAATGATTTTCGACCGGGCACTGACCGGTAACCTTTCACCTCGAGAACCAGAGATATTCTATGATGCTCTCCGCTGGATTCCTCTATCCGGTGGAAAACGGCTTCGTCCTATACTAGCCATGCTTTCCTGCGAAACGGTCGGAGGTGTACCAGAAACCACCATCCCGTTTGGAATAGCGTTAGAGTACATGCATAATTCGACACTCATCCATGATGATATCATTGATAAGGATAAATGGCGCAGAGGTCTGCAATCCACCCATGAAAAATTCGGGATACCTTTTGCGATTCTCGCAGGAGACGCACTCATCGGTGAAACATATCGCATGCTGTCGTATATGTCCCCACCAGAACTAAATACGGTAACCTACAAAGAGATCATCCGATCGATTGCTGATGCAGCCAAGAACTTCTATGAGGGAGAAGCCTCAGACATCGAATTTGCGGACAGATTGGATGTGACCATTCCTCAGTATATGAGAATGATTGAGAAAAAAACAGCTCAACTCTATTATCTAGCTGGGAAAGGCGGTGCATTAATTGGCAAAGGAAGCAGCCGACAAGTAGAAAACCTGGCTCAATACGGGACACTCTTCGGCCTGATGTTTCAGATCAAAGACGACCTACTCAATATCCTCACCGAACAAATCATCTTAGGAAAACAAATGATAGGAAGCGACATCCTTAATGGAAAACGAACCCTGATGCTCATCCACGCATTATCCGTAACAGAGGAGAAAGACAAAAAAAAGATGATGACGATCGTTGGAGATGAAAGCGCAAATCAAGACGATGTGATCAAAGTCATTGACCTGTTTAAAACATATGGTTCTATCGATTATGCACAAAACAAATTAGCAGAATTTAGAGACGCAGCAAAGAAATGTCTTGATATTGTGGATTCTTCTGAAAGTAAAGACCTTCTCGACGCACTTGCTGACTATAGTGTTACGAGAACATACTGATTTTTTTTAAAGAAAAAAAGCCCATAAAATGATAAAAAAAGAGATAAGTAAAAAAATCAACGCAAGAGTATATGGGTTAAACAATAGTGTCTTCCAACTCATAGGCACTGATTTCTTCCCTGGCATATAAATATTTTGTTTTTGCAATATCTGAAAACCAAAGAATATAATGTGTAGTTACGACAACTAGACCTATACGATAATCATACTCTTGATTACATTTTTAGTGGGTCATCAACCCTAGAAAATTCCTTAGAGAAAACAACAATCATTTTATCTACTACGCACCTGGAGAAGATGCCGAAGTAGAGCGAACTCCCTCATCATCTCCACTAGCTCTTTTTTTCATCCAATCGTGTGCAAAGATTTCAGCGTCTCCACTTTTAATGCCTTCAAGTATTTTCTGTGCCACGTACTCCGTAGTATCCGCTGGAAACCAGCTGGTTCCTTCCTCCGCCATATTTTCAACCTCAGAAGAATCTTTGATAGTGTTTTTTTCAAAATCAGTAAGTGTTATATAAGGATACATGACACTGACAGTAATGTTATCTATCTTTAACTCTTCTCGTGCAGTTAAGCTTATGTTTGCCAATGCTCGTTTCATGGATGAATATGCACCCATATTTGGGAGGTACATCAACGCAGTACCTGAGCTAATGTTAATGATCGTTCCACTACCTTGCATCTTCATTATTGGTATTACCTGTTGCATCGCGACAAGTGGGCCTACGACATCTAGATTGAAGATATGATTAAACAGATCGACATCTGTTCTCTCTATGGGGGCATCATATCCTTGGCCGGCATTATTGATGAGTACATCGATCCTTCCGTAATGTTCTTTAACTTTCCTGATCATTGTCTTAATTTCAAGTATTTTTGTCATATCAGCTGAAACAGCAATTGACTCAGGAAGCTCTCTTGAGAGTTGCTCTAATTTCTCTTTTGAGCGAGAAACCAGCGCGAGTTTCGCTCCATGTCTAAAGAGAAGTTTTGCAGTCGCAGCTCCAATACCTGCAGAAGCACCTGTAATAACAACGACCTTCCCATGAATATCCATACAATCACCTAATCCCTTAACAAGATGTTTATATTAATTTTTTTGTAAAAAATACCTTATTTTCGTTTGTTTAACTTCGTACCAATGAATTCTTCCAAAATCCATCTGAAAAAAATATAGATTATTTTTTGCGTTAATAAGAGAAAAGAGGAACAATACAATTATATTCTTAGTATGAGCATGTAATCAATATCGATATCGAATACGTTACTCCATTATTTATTTGCAGTAATAAGATGAGAAACTTTCGATACATTAACTTGTCGTTGATATAATGGTTTCTTATTTTTTTTATATATTTTCAAATTTTCTTCAAACGTCTTTTTACCCTTCTTGATATAGAAAATCCCCAAGGGAAGTTTCTCGTGTTCAAGTGATTTCGAAAACGCCTCAATACGATTCGTTGGATCATGCGAAGCATCTAGATAATATGTATGCTCCTTAAACCATTCATACGTATTATCCTTATTGAACGTGACACATGGCTGAAAGATATCTACGACTGCGTATCCTTTATGGGTGATCGCTGCTTTCAAAATCTCTTTTGTCTGCTTACTGTCCCCGGCAAACGCTCGTGCAACAAACGATGCATCAAGTGCAATCGCTACAGCAATTGGATTGAATGGTTCCATCTTTACTCCATTAATCTGTACGGGCGTCCTGAAGCCTAAATCACTTGTTGGTGAAGCTTGTCCTTTGGTCAACCCATATACCATGTTGTTGTGAATAATATTAGTGATATCTGGATTCCTTCGTATCGTATGAATGAAATGATTTCCTCCTTCACCATACATATCTCCATCGCCACTTTCTGCAATCACGGTGAGATGCGGATTAGCTGCTTTTATCCCGGTTGCAGGTGGCAATGCTCGACCATGTAACCCATTGAAATAGTGTGTCTTGAAGTATTGAGGTATCTTGGCCGCCTGTCCAATACCAGACACGACAACAAGACGTTGAGGAGGTATTTTTAGTTCTGCGAGAACCTGTTTTAACGTAGTTAATATCGCATAGTTTCCGCATCCTGGACACCAGGCTATATCCTTTGATTCTAGCGTAAATACTTTGGAATCCATTGTTGTTACCCCTGCAAGATCTTTTTGATTTGTTTTTCTACTGCTTCTACACTAAATGGAAGACCGTTATACTGCAGGATTTTGTAGTTGATTTCATGACCGGTGTGGAGTTTGATCAGGTTTGAAAATTGGGATGTCGCGTTATTTTCTACCATAATTGTGCATTGCGCTTTTTTAAGGTATTTTTCTGTATCTCGATGCAGTGGATATATTTGAGAAAAGTGAAGAAATGAGATGTTCTTTCTACTAATCTTTGTCAGCGCTTCTTTTATAATATGATACGTTGATCCCCATCCGATAATCAATGTTTTGTAGTTGCTATTTCCAATCAATGACGGTGGTATTGCCTCTTTTGTTATCTCTTTTAATTTCCTTAGACGTTTATCAACCATTCGTGTCCGGACGGTCATGCTCTCTGTAATACGTCCCTCTTCATCATGTTCATCACTATCAACACATACAAGGCCGTCTCCATATCCTGGTATTCCTCTTGGAGAGATACCGTTTTTTGTGAATTCATATCGTTTATATGTTTTCTTCATTTTTACAACATACTGTTTATTGGAAATCCCCTGAAGTTTAAATGGTGGGATATTGTAATATGAGTCTACAAAGTATTGATCTGTTAAGATATATACTGGTACTTGGTATTTATCAGCTAAGTTGAAGGCTTTTTGCGTAAGAAAAAAACCATCCTGAAGCGTTCCTGGAGCAAAAATGATTTTAGGGAACTCACCATGACTTGAATAGAGCGCATGTTCTAAGTCTGCTTGTTCAGTGCGCGTTGGAAGACCGGTTGCTGGTGCAGGTCTCTGAGCAAGATGAATAACAATAGGACTTTCAATCATACCAGCGAGACTGATGCTCTCCGTCATTAACGCATATCCACCACCAGATGTGGTGACCATCGCTCTCGCACCGGCATACCAGGCGCCAAGTGCCATATTTATTGCTGAGATTTCGTCTTCTGCTTGCTCAACGATAATGTCAAAATCATTTGTTTGTTGTTGAGAAAGGAAGGTAAGGACACCTGTTGAGGGTGACATTGGATATGAAGAAATGAAGTTACAACCACCTGCCAATGCACCAAGCCCTATCGCCTGTGTACCATTTACTACAATATCGTTATGTTGTCGTACAGGGTCTGAAATGTTGATTAGGGCTTTTCTTTTTTTGACAAGATCCTTACCAACAGCATATCCCTTTTCTACGGCAAGAAGATTATTTTTTACAAGGTTTTTCTTTTTCTTCGAAAAATAATTTTCGACCTCTTCAGTTACCATTTTTTTATCGATGCTGCAAAGAGCTGATAACAAACCTACGGCGATAGTGTTTGAAAAGACAAGATTTCCTATCTCTTTCGCATACTGTGAAAATGGAATTTCAATACCTTTAATGTTTTTATTATTTTTAATATGATTTTTTTCTCCGATGATAATTGTTTTTTTTGATACCCTATTTCCAAGATGCGTAATTGCATCTTCACTTAACGGTACAAGGATGTTAATTCTATTGATATACGCAGTGACCGGTTCTGTTGAAATCCTTATCTGTGTAGAATTACTCCCACCCCTCACCCGTGACATATACTCCTTGGTGGAAAAAACATTAAAACCTGCTTTTTTAACAATATTAATAAATAATTGTTCAACGGTCTGAATTCCCTGACCTGCTTCTCCACATAATACAAGAGAGACATCATTCATATTCTCACAATTCTCCACGAAATCTTGTAAATTGTTTTATATATAATATGAAGGAATGATTCTTATATTATCCTGCACGACCGTCATCACAAGGTTCTTCGTTATCCATTGGACGAGCATGTTCTGCATGTGATGGTTGAGTACAGACATCAAGTGGTAGCTGTTTCATAGGTTTTCCACAACATTTAGGTGTTTCTTCTACTGTCTTAATTGTTTTTCCACATTCTTCGCATACATATGTTTTTTCTTCCATATTCTAACCTCCAACTAAGGTAAGGATTTTTCAAAGTTTTAGGTGTAATGCTACAAGGTTTTTCTATTGATTACGTTTTCAGTTTGGGGTGATATCCCAATCAATGAATGAGAGGTAATAAAGAAAATTGTTATTGCAGAGAGAATTACCGTATTCAATTCTTTTTACCTGGTATTTTATAGCAATAATATAATGTCTTATTTAAATGTTTTTTCTAGATATGGTATATCATTCTAGTATAGATCCACTAATGAGGAAAAAATTCCACAGGTTGTAACTGGAATAATAATACCGGAAAAAACTATGATATAATTTAACATGAAACCACTGGATGGAGGTTCAATTTCGTAACTTAAAAACAGCCTAAATATGTGCCACTTAGTCTGCTTTCGTCATAGTGTTTCCAGTTGATGCTAACCTCTTTATGCCTCTCCCATATTTCCTTCTTTTGACTAGTCTTTTGCATCCCATCCTTCACCAGATGGATGCAAAGGGCTATGTCTTTTAAAAATTAATTACACAAAGCAACAAGTCAGCAAAGCGATAAATACTAACCGTTATTCATGGAAGAAAATTGGAGGTGTATTTATGAAATATACTATAGGGAAATTATTAGGTGTTTTATCTGTTTTATTTTTTTGTTTGTGTGCAGCCAACTCGGTCAGCGCTATTGGCGTGGTCTCTACGATAACGGTGGGGATGAATCCTGAAGGCATCGCGTATGATTCTGGCAAGGGCGAAATCTTCGTGCCCAGCATGCACAACAATACAGTCTCGGTCATCTCAGACAGCATCAATACCGTGGTTGCGACTATACCAGTTGGACACGCTCCCAGGGGGCTTGTGTACGACTCAGCTAAGGGTGAGATCTTCGTTTGCAGTTCTGGTGATAGTAAAGTGTATGTAATCGATGATGACACGAATCAAGTGGTTGCGAACGTGACCGTGGGGTTCTACCCATCATATGCAGCCTACGATTCGGGCAAAGGTTGGATCTTTGTATCGAACGGTGGTGGCACAGTCTCGGTCATCTCGGATACCAACAATACCATAATCGCGACCATTGGGGTCGGGATACAACCGAAGACTCTCGCATACGACTCTGCTAAGGGTGAAATCTTCGTCGCCAACTCGTACGTCAATACCGTGTCCGTGATATCAGATTCTGCTAGCGTACCTAATCAACCAGGAAATAATAATAACAATGGAGGACAGCAAAACAATAATGATAATACTCCAGGTAACAAAAGCACTCCTGGCTTCGAACTGCTGGTTGTCATTGGAGCACTAGCCGTGGTCTTGTACTTGAGGCGAAAACGATAAGAAAATGGGGAATGCGCCCTTGATCTAGGATGGGACGGTTCATTCAACGAATCATACCTCATCCTACGTTTTTTCTTTTAATTTCTTCTTAAATTCTAATAAAAGTCCGGTTGACTAAATTTCTATCTCGTATCATAATCTATAGTGGTGCTTCTAGATTGTATTTGTATATTTTTACAGGCGAAAAAATAGTTCAAATAGGTGTTAGAAAATTTAATTAAAATAAACCATGTTATCATGAAGCCGCTGGAGGGATTCTTACAAAAGGTTAAATTCCTCCACTATGTGTTATGATTTTTTATTAAGCTTAATAATAATTTGTTGAATTGTTTCTAGAAATTTCTCAGATTTTTCAAGTGCATCTTCTACCTCGTGTTCATCGACACTTGATTTTTCTAGTCCATAGAATGATTCGTGTCGCTCTAGTCGATATGTATCTAACCAATTGATCTTATCTTGTCCCAACTCTGATGAATAGT
>CAZGIV010000019.1:0-18254 GCA_964526175.1 uncultured Thermoplasmatales archaeon
TTGTAAGAAGGTACATTACTTTTTATAAAAAAGAAAAAAAATAAAAAAAAAGAGAAAGAAGCTCTTCCATGACAGAATTATCATAGAAGAGGGGTAGATGCGTTTATGCATCTATGGGCACTGGAGATTGCCATTCTGGACTGTAGACAATGAGGCTTGGGTCACCGTAGATACACTGAATGGTTGTCACCTGCATGGATGATGAGCCATACATGGAGGTCGGGTCGAGGGTTGTGTAGTCTCGGTAATGGAGCCAAACTTGGTGGGAAAACGCAACACCAACCGAAACTCCATTGATCAGGACATCTTGGAAGAAATGATCATCTGCTAAGTCCGCCTCTGGGCACAACCCGGTTCCTGCGTTCCCATAACCCATGACCGCACCATGATCAAGGTAGACCATGGGACCATCACCATCCCATGTTGTACAGGACATGTAGAAAACCGCTTGGCTTTGGAGGTTTCCTAAAATCTGATCAATCCATTTGTAATGGATGATATCGTAGAGTGTTGGTGGCTCTGGGTTATACCAGGTGAATCCACCGTCTCGTGATGTCTTCCAGTTATCATACATGTATCCACGCCAGGCATCCCACCAGATCTGATCGGGATAGTTGGAATAATTTGTTTGTATGTACTGTGAAGACATACCGCTTCCACCGGTACCATGACCTGAGTAATAAAATACACTGGCACCTTCGTTCATTTGTTGGAGGTAAGCGACCCAGAGACAGTGTCCGTCGTAGGTTCTGAGATGTGAACTGAATGCATTCTTTACTACTCGACTGGAATAGGCTGCTTCGGTTTTCCCATCGTTGGTCCTCCACAGGCTACCATCCGGGAAGTTCATCATCTGACTGGTAGTAGTGTCACGACCAGGGTTCGCGTATATCAATGCAGGATAGAGAATGTCTCTAACCACCACGTCATTAGTGTACGCAGGGGTATCTCCGGGGATATCACCGGCATAGGAGTTGTTCCCCATGAGCGCAGAGTGCAATTCAAGGGTGATATCATCCCGTGGCGCAACAGTAACATATCCTTCTTGGCCGTCGTTATCAAGCCCTAAGCTGTCTATATAGTTATGGAATTTTGTAACCATCTCTTCGTTCCAGTACCGCTTTGCATCAAGACCGTAGGTCGGCACCGTAACATTTGCACCAAGGAAGTATCTCAACAGTGTGATATACACTTTGAGTTTGTTTTGTTCAACAGGTGCTGATGCTTGGGGTAAATGCCCTGTAGAGCGAGAGCCGTGATAGAAATCTCCATCCCAGCGCTGCCAGGTATGAATGCGTTCTCCGACCGCAGCAGGGTCACCATCTGGTGCATCTTCAACGCGGATGACTGGTGAACCATGGTAGGCTGCAAGCATCGCAGCTGGAGCGAAGAATCCTTCGCCAGTCTTCAAGGAGGTAACGGTAACATAGTTTTCAGAGGCAGGGTAGCTCTTGATCTCATCAACGATTTCTTGCATGGTCTTTAAATCCTTCTGGATCGTTGGAAGACTACTGCGTACAGCAGAACCGATTTCACCACGTTCAACGAAGATGACCTTTGTCACTCCAAGGGCTGTGAACGCACTTGCGGTAGCTGTCGGAACGCTGTTTTCGGTGACATAGAGTAAGGGCATATGATTCAAAGAAGCAATAACCGCAGCGTTTGCTGCTGAAATCGTTGCATCAGCACGGTCTTGATTTACGGTTCTCACATCAACATTGAGTGTGTATTTATAATTCGAACCGTTCGCATCTCGCGGTACAACAATAGCGGTCCACGTACCGGTCTCAGGGTGAAGGACTTCAGCTGAATATTCTGTGTGCGGAGCTGGATGCCAGTTCCTCCAGGGGTTGTATGCTGGGTTTTCCAATCCATTCCAGATGTGAATCGGGTTGACTGGTCCATTCCAAGCAGGCATTGTTGGTGCTCGAAGGTTCCCTTGAGGATCGATAAGGAACAATAACAGATCAGAAGCCTCAGTGGTTGTGAGTTGCGCGTTGATAACCGCGTCGTCTGCGGTTACTTTAAATCGATAGCGGTCACCAGCGTATTTTGTAATCTGCATGTTCCAGTTTGGACTGATGATATCAGCGCCGGCAACCCAGATACCCATTCTGTTCACAGGATAATACATATCGGTTTTTGGTCCTTCGGCATCATAGGGGCAAGGCCACCAGTCCTCCGCCATCGTCATATATAACGGTAGTATCGCACCAATATTAGGTGTCGCGCCACCGGTTCCAAACATGCTCACATTCAGAGCACACCATTTTGGTCCGAGGAATATCGGGTATCCAGCGGATCCCCCAATGCTTTTTATTTTTGTACTATCACCAGCAACAGTTATAACATCGGCTTGTCTTCTTAAGGTTGCTGTCTTCTTCAGTACAGTTTTAACGGAATCCTCAAAACCACTGCCATCCACTGCGACCACCGCAGTTTGAGAAGAGGTCCAGGCATGCGTTGCAATATCAGCAGCAGCTGCAATCGGGTCCGCAGGGACCGTATATTGAGCTGGTGTTTTCCCATAGGTCGCAAGATACGCGTTCCAATCATCAACGAGGTACTGCGTCGTATCATCAACCGTTCCAAAGGCAGTCGGATCATCATAATACGCAGTTGGTGTTGCATCACCAGTGTAGAGAATCGGAGCAAGATATCGATTCCCACCATCAAGATAGTTACAGGCAGGGATCGCAGCAAGATACCCGAAATCATCTTTGGTGCTATCTGGATCATTTGTTATCTTGAACGTCTTCGCGATCGGAGTGATCTGCGGTTGAGGTATAGGCCCTGGCGTTGCGGGTGCACTGGATTGAATGGTAAGCGTCAGGTTATACGCACCAGAACCATAGGAATAATAGCTCCAGTTTGTCGGAGTCGGAACATCTACCCATCCCGGGAAGATGTCAACCCGAATGCTCCATTGACCCGTGACATCCGCAGGGTAGTTGAAATTATCATCATAGTATTGATTCCCCTCATAGACAAGGGTCCCACTGGGGTCATAGAGTTGAAGATCAAAATCAGTCAGATACGCAGTATCCTTCATTTTCAACGTAACATTAATACCTTGCCCAGCTGAGACTTGACATTTATAAAAATCATAAGGATCGTACATGTCAACATACCCAAAGTACGTACCAGACGTGATAAGCAATGCAGCAGGAAGGGCATCCGGAGCATCATTTCCACTGTTCGCATCATTCTGCCCGTTAAGGGTTGGAGTAAACGTGTATTGACCTACTCCAGTGCCGCTCACATATTTTATCCAGATATACCATTTTCCTGTGTAATCTGCTATATAGGTGATTGTTTCAGAGCTACTCCCTGAGTTGTTTGAGGAGGTAACCATCACACTTGTAGAAGTCCATAAGGAAAGATTAACGTCAAAATCAGCAGGTGGTGTCACAGTAAAGACAATCTGTTGTCCTTGACAAACGGAGAAGAAATACCAATCACTTGTATCAGTAGAAGAGATTTTTCCAGATCTGCCACGACCTGGTGTTTCATCCGCAAGCTCACCTGGATATAACGCCAATGCTCTTGGAAGGTCAAGTCCTGCATCTTTTTTATACCCCCCATCATCGTTATCTGCAGCACTCGTCGATGCAGGGTTTGGGTCTAGTAAATAATAGCTTCGATCTAATATAAAGGTACCTTGACCATCATCAGTATAATAATTTTTTTGTGATCCGTCGTTTGTTATTGGTTGATTTTGCACGTTCTTAGCTATCGTACTTACAGGAACAATTAAGGCAGTCCCTATAAATAAAAGAGCTATGACAACTGCTTCTATTCTTGATTTTTTAGAATCTCGCTTATTATTCATATTTTACCCCCTTTGGATATAATGATTATATGAATGGCCATTATATATATGTTTCGATTTTTTATTTAGAATTGCTAAGGTATATTTTACTTCTGTTAATCTGATGTGATATATTCAGGATGACGATACGTTAAAAAGGAGAGCTAATTTTTTAGTTTGATTAGATTTATAAATAATTGATTTATCCAAAATACAATGATTAACCTTATAATCGGAGTGACCTCATTTTTGGGTCAACTCGTTGGATATCTTTTTGTTATCCTTCTCCCTGTTCTTGCATTGTATATTGTTTATTTAATTATAACAAAGGCATTCCACGAGATGGGGTTTTCATCCCTTGAAGCAATTGTTATCGTATTTGTGTCGTTTTTACTTGGATCAGGGATTATCGACGGATATGCAGGAATCAGTTTTTCGAATATCCCCTTGTTCTCATATCATACCTATTGGATCGTTGGGATCAATGTTGGTGGCGCAGTAATCCCTATCATTCTTAGTGTTTATTTATCCTTAAAAAATAAGTTAAGACCATTTACGGTTTTCCTTGGGATAGGTATTGTTTCTGTGGTGACATTTTTTGTAACGTATCCTGACCCAGAAAAAGGCATTGTGTCAACGTTTCCTTTTTGGATGGTACCTATCTTTTTTGCGAGTTTTATATCTATCGTGTTTGCATGCAAAGAGAAAAGTAAAGCCGCACCTCTTGCCTATACCATAGGGACGCTAGGCGTCCTTATTGGAGCAGATGGTTTTCATTTGATGAGCTTAGTGCAAAATGAGGTACAAACCGCAAGGAACGCGGTCATTGGTGGGGCGAGTGTGTTTGATATGGTCTTTATTACAGGAATCCTTGCAGTGTTTCTCGATGGTCTTTTGATTATTCAGGAAAAAAGGAAAAAAAGATAACTAGAAGATTTTCCTTATCACCGTATCCTTTGAAATGATTATTTCTTATTTTCTTCATCACAATGGTTATAATGTTCAGGACTATGCTTTATACCCCAAGGAGCCCACATTGCTGCTAAGAGGCCACCAGCGATTAAAAAGGTGACTATGAAAATCGCAAGATTTTGATAGAAATCATAGGGTTCTGCTACCGCCCAGAACCAATAAATCAAAAAGAGAATGACAAAGAGCATGACGAGTACTGATACCCAAACCCGCCATCGGAATCCCTTTAGTTTCCACATTTCTTTTTCAACAGAGGTTTGTTTTTTTAAAGCCCAGTAAGCCCATGGAACTCCTAAGATTCCTGTTAACAAAAGAAGTGACATTAAGAAAATGGCGACATTTTTCTCCCAAACATAGTTTTCTGCATAGAAGAACAACCATAGCACAAGAAACACCAGCCACCCAACCCCAACAAGAATAGATAATGATACTCTCCATGCGAGACCTGCTGTTTCATTTTTTATATCACTTGTTTCTTCACTCATGGAATACCACCGGTGATTACTATAGAAATCCAGTTCCGATATATAAAAATAGCAACATAAGAAAAGATAGATTCTTTTGAAATTATGATATAGGTTCTAACCATTGGACTGTTTATTTGTATTAAAAAAAATAACGATTTGAGAAAAAAAATCTTTGAATGGTTTTTAAGTTTGCTCTTTTTTGGAAATGACATAGTAAAATGATGTTTCTAAATATTTTATAATACCTAAATGATTTGCTGATTTTTAGATATAGAGTTACTTTCTTAAAGATTTATAAGTTATGTAATTGTAATTATATATGAAAAATAACAAAAAAAATAGTCCATATCTGATGGATGAAGATGCGGTAAAGATCCTTACAGCGCTTCAGAAAAACTCAAATAATAGTTATAACTCGATTGCACACCGCTGTGGTTTTTCAAGACAAAAAGTATGGAGAGTCATTAAACAACTGGAAGAAAACCACCTTATTTGGGGATATACTGCTGTTTCTGATGAGCAAAAACAAGGTCTTCAAAAATTCGTTCTGTTGATAAAACGATCGATGCAGAAGCTTGAGGAAAAAACAGCAGACATCATTGCATCAAATAAATTAGAAGCTGATTATTTAAAAATAGGAATAACTATCGAGAGTAGTTATTATCTCCATGGTGAATATGACTGGGTTCTAATCTTTACTACGAAAAATTTAAAGTACGCAAAAAAATTCAGTAATTTGTTGATGGAAATGTATCCAGGGGTTATCACAAAGGTAAATCTCATGCAGGTACTTTATACTAAAAGAACACATCATATCCTCAACCCCAATACTCAGAAACTAAAAGATTTTTTATAGAACCATGCTAATGATTGACCGATAATCTTATATAAACATTTCTCCTTCGGAGTATAAAGAAAAACAGGAGGTAAAGTAGATAATTATCAGAAAACTTTTAATAAACACCACCTATTTTACCTCAATGTTTTAGCGTTGAGCAAGAGGCAGAAAATGGACGACGAATCACTGGAAGAAATGGCCCAAAAGAAAGATGAATTGCAAGAAAAAGCCAATCGCCTAAAGAGAAGCCGAGACGATTTGCACGACAAGTCCAAAAAGATGGCTAAAGAACGTGATGAACTCAACGCGAAGGTTCGACAAATACGAAACCAAATCAGTGAACATAAAAAGAAACGTGATGAGTTTAATGAACGCGTGAAACACGCAAAAGAACAACGAAATGAATTTTTAACTCATCATCTCGAATTAAAAAAGAAAATTAGAGAACTAGAACGAGAACGAACCATAAACTCTGGTGTTAATGTCAATGAATTAAAACAATATCTTAGAAAACTAGAAAATGAACAGATGACACAGCCCATGTCAGCTCAGAAAGAAAAAAAACTAATTGAAACAATTAAAGGAATTCATTTAAAAATAAAAGAAGCAGACGAAAAATTAAACAAGGATCCAAAGCTTAAAAAAGCAATCGAAGAAGAAAAATTAATGCGGCAGAAAGCAGAGAAACAACATGAACTTGTTGAAAAAATGGCAAAGAAAGCGCAAGAAGAACACCAAGGAATGTTGGAACAATTAAAACAACTTGATAAGATTGTCAAACGAACAACCGAGATCCAAGAAAATATTGTCGTTACAAAGATTGAGGCAGATAAACTTCATAAAGAGTTTATTGACCATGTAAATAATATTCACGAACTGGAGAAAACCATCTCAAGCACGGAGAAGAAGAAAGAGAAAAAGAAAAAGATGGCAGATGTCTCCGCTGCCCAGAAAGAGGCAGATGACGTATACGAGCGATTCAAACGGGGAGAGAAACTCAGCACAGAGGACCTGATGATTCTGCAGAAAGCTGGATTGTTATAACTAGATGATACCCTTGGAGGGAGCGTGAAAATGCCTTGTGAACTTTGTGGGAGAGAGTGTAAAGGTGGTAAAGAAGCGATTATTGATGGTGCAAAAATGTTTGTATGCCCCGATTGCATCAAATACGCAGAAGGAGTAGTACCACAAGAACCAGTACGATCGAGTAATCCGCCTCAACCTCCACGATTTTTTGCGAAAAAAACACAAAAAATAGAACGAGATATCTACAAAGATAAAGGCATGGAAAAAGAACTCGTGACAAACTGGAATAACCTTATCGAAGAAGCACGAAAAAAGAAAGGGTTAACCAGGGAAGAACTTGGATTTAAAATCGGGGAACGGACCGTGACGATTGCTAAACTAGAAAATGGTGACCTTCGACCCTCGGATCAAACGATTGCGAAGCTTGAAAAAGAACTAGGAATCAAACTAATGGAAGAAGTAAAGAATGTTCCCACTGGACCACAGACACGAACCCAAGGAGGATTTACCCTTGGTGATTTTATTAAAACAGAAAAGTAAGACGCATGAAAAAAGACAACGTCTCAGCAGCAATAATAGCCTTAAGAAATGGAGAACCGATTATCTATCCAACAGATACGCTGTATGCACTTGGTGCAGACATCTTCAATGAAACAGCGGTACGAAAAGTATTTGATATAAAACAACGCCCATATTCGGTTCCACTACCTGTTGCAGTTCCATCAATTCAAGCAATTGACACGGTTGCATTTATGAACGAAACAGCACAAAAACTAAGTGAAAAATTTTTACCAGGAGACTTAACGATTATCTTGAAAAAAAAACTATCAGTTCCCGATATTGTCACAAGCGGTTTTGATACAATTGCCGTGCGTGTCCCAAATCATCCCATTGCCGTAAAATTACTCACGCAGTATGGTCCATTGACGGTAACCAGTGCGAATCTTCATCAGAAAAAAACTCAGGATAATATAAAGGATATTCTTCAACAGTTACAGACGCCCATCACTATTTGCCTCACCGATGGTAGACGAGAGGGTGTTCCTTCGACGATTGTGGATCTATCAACTAAAGAACCACGGATTGTTCGCAAAGGTTCTATATCAGAAAAGAGGCTTCTGGATGTGATATCGCATGGATGATTTCGTATATCAAAATTACATACGTGCAGGCAAGATAGCAGCTGATGCTCGTGATTATGGCGTTTCGTTGCTTAAACCAGGGGTACGATTATTAGAAGTCGCTACATTGATTGAAAAAAGAATAATAAAAAATGGTGCTGGTCTTGCATTTCCTGTAAATATTGCAATCAACACCCTTGCTGCCCATTATAGCCCTCGACATGACGATCCTCTCATCTTTAAGAAAGGAGATGTGGTAAAACTCGATGTCGGTGCGCATATTTCTGGTTATATCGCAGATACTGCAATTACCGTTGAAATTGAAACAAACCACTATACCACAATGATCAAGGCATCGGATGAAGCGTTACAAAAAGCAATTGATGGCTTAACCACACATCTCTCACTTTCAGAGATAGGGAAAACCGTCGAAAACACAATCACCTCCTACGGGTACAAACCAATCGAAAATCTTATGGGCCATGGATTAGGTCGATATGAACTCCACACCGGAGTATCGGTTCCCAACGTGGAAGTCTTTGGGAGCAAGACCAAATTAAACGATGGAGACGTGGTAGCCATTGAGCCATTTGCAACAAACGGCGCAGGCCATGTAATATCTGGAGAAGGCAGTAATATCTACCTTTGCAAAGATTCAATCAAAGCAAAATTTATTCGGGATAACAAGACAAAAGTCCTGTTTAATAAAATACATACACATTTTAGGACCTTGCCCTTTGCTCAGAGATGGTACCATGAGTTATTTCCAAAGGATGATCTCGCGATGAAAAAACTATCATTTTTAGGTGTTATGAAACACTTCCCGCAACTCATTGAAGCAAAAGGCGGGATAGTAACACAGAAAGAACATACCGTGATTGTGAGAGAAGATGGATGTGAGGTGATTACATAAAATCAGCCAAGAACAATGGGAAGAATGGGTTTAAAATCATCCAACTTGAGGAACTAAGCTGGAAACAACTCGATTCGCTTGATCGTGATAAAACCATCGTGTTCATCCCGTTGAGTCCCTTAGAAGAACATGGCCCACATTTACCAATCGGCACTGATTTTCTTACTGCACGGGATGCCGCAAAAGAAGCTATTCGAACCATCTATAAGAAAAAACCTGAACTACAAAACGTTCTTTTTCCAGCAATCCCACTTGGTTATTCTAAGATGGCATCCGACTTCCCAGGCACTGTCTCAACACAGATAAAAACACTTAAGACGATTGTTTTCGATATTTGTTGCTCCTTTGCGAAATTTCGGTTCAAATACTTTGTTATCTGTACCTTTCATATGGACCTAGGGCACCTGAAAGGAATCCATAGCGGTATGAATAAAGCAATGAAAACCCACGATATTAAAATCATCGAACCATGGGGCCCATACTTCTATAGCAAAGAAGTAGAGAAACGTGAACCACAAGTCGGATTTGATACGAAAAAAGAAGTTCACGCATGTTTCCGAGAGACCTCTCTTATGAATTATCAATATCCCTACCTCGTAGACCCATCCTATAAGGATCTCCAGAGTATTTATCGAGACCTGTATTCCCCTCGGGTGCTAGGTAAAACCTTTAAGGATATCGGAATAAACGAAGGATACGTCGGCAGTCCAGCTCGTGCAGATAGTGATTACGGACGATGGTACTTTCAACAAATCGTCGAGACATTCGCGCAAGCAACAGTTGATATGATAGAGGGAAAAAAACTACCAGAGCTTCCCAAGCAAACTCAGCTGCTTATGCGATCCATGTTCTGGTTAAAATAGGTTTTTTTTATGGGATTCGATAGTCCCCATCCCCATAATAGATGAGTTTTGAATGAAAGAGCCAATTATAGAACCCGCCAGACCGGATGAGTCTGCAGACTTGCTGGACCGTCAACCCATATGATAATAAACGAAATGCATTAACAGATGTTTTACTATTTGTCCAAAACACGGTATCGTGAGACCATCCCATATAGACACTTGCACCTGCGTCAAGAAACTTCTGTGCCATGGACGTATCATACAGAGCATAACAAGTCGCCATGAATACAAGCGAATCAGGGAACCCCCCTGGAGCATAATATTGTTCGATGAACGCTGGTGTGAACGCTATAACAGCTTGGTCGCCTACCATTCCTTTGACAATTAGTTTATTTTGATAATCAAAGGCATATTTCTGTTCGGTTTCATTAGTCCAGAATTCACCTGTCGCAATCACTACAGCATCTGCTTGATGATCACCATCGACATCAAAATATCCAGCGTGAGTATTCATATAAATAATATCTACTGAAAGATTGTTTTTAATAAAATTTAGATCAACTGCCTGATTTGCTAGATATTGTATTGAATAGTCATGTTTAAGTAAAATGGTAATAATGCGCTGACATTGATAATGACCATACATATATTCTGCTGAATTGAGAATGACTGCTGTATTGCTTTTTTCAGTTCCATACCTCTCGTTCAGAAATGGATTGATGAAATCTAAAAGGACATCATCTTTTTCAAGGTAAGGGTCCATGACAACCGTATATGATCCATCGACGAATTTCACCGTAATCGATGTTCCAAGAAGGCTTGCGTATTCAATTAACGGATGGAGATTGTACCATCTCTCCAAATCACTAAGAAGATCAAAAGACGTTTTTTGTTTATTCTGTTCGATTCGTATGGACTGGATACCTTCCTGGACAATATCATCATGAGGCACCGAAACAGATGAATCAAAACCCTGTTCGGTTATCCGCATTTGAGCAGATGCGCTGCTAAGAAAAAGGAAAAGCAACAGGAATATCGTAAGAATTTTAATTTTCCGTACTTCAAACATAATCCTTATTGTATGAATTGATAATAACGCTATATAAATATATCGTGAAAGAAATAAAAAAAGGGAAAAATGTTTAAATGTTATAACCAGCGGGGTACAGTTCCTGCATAATTTGATCAAAGATCTGATTCATGACTTCATTGATGTTAAGACATTGCAAGATCCGAATGGTGAAAACCACGACGATGAGCGTAATAATCAGCGCGATGGGAATCATGACGATAGCAGTGATGACACATCCAATAACGCTGGAAGTATTCAGACCAAGCGGCAGTGGCGTGTTCAATTGGTTTGCTAATAGCTTTGGTTCTGCATTTCGGATCTCTTCAATAAATAATGAAGGATCGTTTTTCATGCGATTCAAGTGGGTTTTAAATTGGGCTAGTGATACTCCTTGTTCTTGGAGGAGAGCGATAACTCGTGGGTTTGAACTAATCGTCTGAACGAATTTTGCGAAAAACGCTGGGTTTTGATGTAACAAAGCGATCGTTTTATCAATCGCCGCACTCAGCGATGGTTTTGTGGTTAGGAAAAGTTGAGAATTCAACCCTTTCCCAAGATAGTAAGACTGAACAGTTTGCCCACTTTCTTTATGAAGTGAGCGTTGTGCCCGAACGGTAAACAATGGTGAGTCGATTTTTTGTGAGGATTGCATTGAATTAATTCCGATAACAGAGCTAAACGATGCTACTACTAAGAAAACAGCGGCCGAAACACTTAATATGAGGATCTTTTTCTCCATATTTCTTTCCCCAAAGAATTTATCTTGCTTCCTCTATATAATTGTTGTCATATTATAATATGAAGGGAAAACAGGTACTACAGCATCTACCTATGTGGTAAGAACCTCATTAAAAAGGAAAAACTCAGTAGTATAGATCTGACGTTGCTGTTCCGTAGGTTCTGTAAATGTTCCCCCCATGACAGCATCGCTGAATGTGTATGAATCTACAACGACGATCAGTTTTCCAACATCCCCAGATGTTTCATTAATAAACTCAGTCATGCTTGCATATATTTCATTTTTATTGTTCGTCAAAATCTGATTTCCCCCGGTAATGGTGATATATGGAGCAGTTATATTCCCAACCGACATCTGACTGCTGTTATCACTTCTATTGAAAAACAGATATTGATCATCGATGTTTGTCGTAATCCAAATACCGAAATTACCGATAAGTTCATTGGCGGTTGATTCTGTGTTTGTGACACTATCCATAAGAAGGAGCCGCCCTCCGTTTTCAACAAAGGTTGTCAGCAGGTGAATTTCCGTTTCAGTAAAAGGCTGAACTGGGTTAATGATAACAATGACATCACCATGTCCTATCGCATCCTTAAGTGTTCTTTCTAAGGAAGGAACACATCCGACCCGTTGTGTCCATACAAAGAAAGTACCGAAGTTATTTTTATTATTACCAAGTAAGGTGGTAGGTTTGACGGAAATATTAACCGAAGAATATTGCTGTTCAAAACACACTTGCGTATAGTCTGTCTGAACCGGAGGAAGCTGATAGGAAATGTTGGTCAGATAAGAACACAAGGGGGTAACCGTTGAGAACGCGAGTAACCCTGCGAAAAGAAACATCCAGAGAGCTTTGATTTTTTTTATCCGTTTCAGGAGAATAAGAAGAACAACAAGAAGAGCAATGGAGATACAAAGGAGAACCATATTGAGATAGGTATAGCAATTCGCTCGATTGAGATATTCCATGACCCCAAGGGTAAATACAGGGTACCCATCGGTGAACATGCAGAAACTGGAAAACACGGTGCTATCCGTAAAAGCCACAACCCTGCCCTGTCCGTACTTTATAGCAGCTGCTTGTAGGAGATAGCCGTACTCAGAGTCTGGTGATGCTATCGATTCCCTAAAGAAATTCTCCGTTGCATAGGTGCCAGGTTCACTGATAACCCGGTTGCCGATGATGACGTTCTCCATGCGTGCAGATGCAAGAACAGAGGTTGGCTCCAAGGTACAGGAGGTCATAAAATCGAACTGCGTGACATGCCGCATCACCGGATGAGACCATAAAGGATCTGATAGATAGATAGAAAGATCTCCGGTTCCGAGTTCGTAGGTCGCATCGGTTTTATATCGAATTCGGAACTCTTCAGAGATTTGGTTAAGAAAAGTATTCATACCAAATACGTTGGTGTGATCACCTATCAAATATAGTCCTCCGCCATTTTCGACAAAATGAACAATAGATTGAATTTCCTGTGTGGTATAGCTTTCTGTTGGACATTTCAGAATGAGGATATCATACTCGTTGAGAAGATCTGTCGACAATGTCGTATTAATATTTTTTACGACATGGTAGTGATAGCCTAACCACTGTGCCCATGAATAATAATTATAGGTAGAAAGCAGCCCGTACCATTGGGTATCCAGTGGTCTAATTGAATCCTCCCATTGACTGTGAGACTCATCAATGAGCACTCGACCATTTTTTATCGAACCGGGATCCTGGAAAAGGAAGGTACCTAAAAAAGAAAAAACAAGGAGAAACATCATCAGCATCGCAATGAGATGTTTCTTGGTCAACCTCAGAGAGGGAACATATATGAATGTCTCATTTGAATCTTTGAGTGGTAGAAGCTTCATTAGTAGAAATGAAAAAGGAAGGAAACTTAGTATCATAGCGAGAGGGTCCCAGAAGACCGAAAGCTCCGTGGTTGTCGTATACAGGATGAGAATTGCAACAAATCGTGCAATGATGTACAGAGCACTGGTGAGTAGAAAGATGACCGTGTTTATCAGGATTTTTCGTTTTTCATAGAATAACACAAAAAGAAGAAGAGCTCCAAGACACATGTTCAGAGAAAGATAGCAACCAAGTTTCTCCCAAGTAAGAGTAATTGCATAGGTTTGTTGGATTGTCTGGATGAATAATATACCATTATTTGTAGACGTTTGCAATCCAAGGAAGTTTGCCACGAAAGAGACCAGCGGTGAGAGCATGTCAATACGATGTCCATGTGAGACGAAGGACATGTAAAAGGGGAACACCGCTGTTTGTATAAGAAGGATGATTCCTGCGAGCGTCATGCCTAAGGGGATTGCTTGTGTGGTTTTCCGTGGAGAAAACAGCAGGGCTGCGAGGAGTCCAACGATGAGAACGGCAAGTCCAAGGTTATACGGAAACGCGACAAAGATGAGTGCGCAGGCAAGTGGAATAAGGAGAATGAGATATCTAATATCCAACTGTTTCGGTGCGGAGCACCATACCCCACCAATCATACATAATATCCCAAGAATGACACAGAACAGCCCTATGACGAGGTCTGGTATCGTGAACTGAGGGATCAAAAACAGCCAACTCGCCGAAAGAAACAAGATGCCAAGCCAGAGGAATCGTTTCATTGCATTTCCTCCGTTGTGCGTAATTCATCGAGGAGATATTTTAAGAACAGGATGTTTCCCGGCCAGTAATCGTAAATGGATTCAATATTCTTATCAAGCAGATACTGACTATCGCTGATAACAAGGAGCCCACCATCACCGTGTTTGATAAAAACGACGAGATGAAAGGTGAGATTACCCCAGGTGAAGTTGTAATATGAGATTGTCTGATTTTCTTTAAACATCACAGGCCAGCTGTCAACAAATCGTGGTTCGTTTTGATAGAGACTGAGATTACTTTCTACGTAGGGGACAGGGCCCAAGGGTGTCGATCCGATGTCAACATCGAATGCTTTCAGAAGTGGTAGTGAAGCATCTTTATCATCATAGCCTGTTGCAAGGATTACCACTCCACCAGTTGTCATATATGATTGGAGAACGGTGACTTCTTCAGGGGTAAATGCCTTTGTTGGCGCATTAAAAATGAGTATGTCACTTGCCATGATTTTTCTTTGAGAAAATTCTCTGAGAAGAATCGGGAGTAGGTTATTCCGCTGAAGGTTAAGATTAAGACCATTGAGCGAGGTCTCTGTGAAGGAGTCAATGGTGAAGCGTTCATTATGGGAAGCATCGATGGAGACGATATTTCCTGTTAAATCGTTGTTTTCGGTATTGATCAACGCCGGATTTATTGATGCTGTTAGGAGCAACGAGATACAAAGAAGAACTGGGAACAATGCAAAGGAAATTGTTCTATCCTTGAATACATAATAGACAAGGATCGCTCCTACGAGGAGTATCATGGAAATTCCTATTTGAATGGTGATTGTTGTCCCTGTTTGCCTACTTGACAACCAAGTAAAAGAGCTCTGAACAAATTGATACGAAAACGGGAGCGCAGGGTTTTGAAATGAAGAGGTGTCGCCGAACACGAGGACCTTCCCTTGGCCATAATACGCACCGGCAACAAGAATGACATCACCGAGTTGTTCTCCTTTGTTGTATTCGTAATCACCGAGAAATGCGATGTCGCCATTCGACTGATTTCCTTCGTCTGAGAGTGCAGAGGTTCCGATGATAATCGGAAATGAGGAAGAAGAGATATCCAGGGAAGCCCCGATTCCATATTGAAGTTCATCAAGACTGGTTATAGGGAAGGTGATAGGATGATATAGAAGGTGCGTGCAGGTGAGCCATTTAAATTTTTCATCAAAAGGAAGCGCTGCATCGAACCGGAAACGAATTCCAACTGGAGCAAGGAGCTCATTTAAGGGGTTTTGAATGCCACCAACGTTGGTATGGTCTCCGATGACAAGAAGTGAGCCTCCCTTATGAATAAATTCCCAGATGATGGCTTGTTCGTGCTTTGTAAAGGAGACATTAAGGTTGGCGACGACGAAAATAGAAGCTCTGTTAAGGTCTGCGCTCGTGATATTTTGAATTTCAGTAACAGTAGTATAATCCGTGAGATTCATATATAGAGTGATATTCTGATTTGGCGTTTGCATCATGGAAAGAAACTGGGTCTTATTTTCCACGAGTATTTCTGTCTTATAACCTAACGTCGTAAGATAGATAGGCCAAAGACCAAACATACCGACAGCATCCTTTCCATATTTTCCATATTCTGGGATATCCCAGGTACCTACCATGTGATCACCGTAGAACAGAACCTTTTGAGTATCAACAGGTGGTGCTCCTGCGTTTACAAACACAGTCAAGATGATCGTCGAAAGGAACAATAAGCCAGCTGCCCAGACACCACCGTTTTTCAGGTAGTGTTTCAATTGTCTCTTATTAGGTATCGTTATCCCAGGTGGTGTTTCCTTAGTTCGATATCGGAGGAGGACGCTAAAGATGGGAATTAGGCAGAGTAGGAAGAAAAGAGGGTGAAGGTTTTCTGCATCGTTTGAAGTATATGATAGTACATTAAGCAAAATTAGGTAAAAAAACCATATGAAAAATAAGCTTCCAAGAGATAGATTGAACCAAAGAATTTCTTTGCTTGTTTTCTTAGATGTGATTAAAAAAATACTGATAAGAACTGTGAGGAACACAAGCAGGATATTCAGTCCACTTGCAGTGGGACCAAGCAAGAACGGAATTCGAGTAATCATCCCAATTGCATGAGAGATAATCAGGGAGCTTTGCTGATAGATATACCATGAAAACGGGATGGTTTGTAAGATAAGGAACACCAATCCATACCCAAAGGATGCAACGGCGAGAAGATGGAGTTCGATTCTTTTACGATCAATTGCCTGAAGACAGAGGTCAAGACCGGAAACAAGGATCGGGATACTGCAAATCCAGAGCAGTTGAGTTGTTGTGATAATGAGGAGAACGAACCCGGAAATACACAGTAGTATTCCTAGTATGAGTTGTCTCTGGTGAGGGTTTTTTTCCATAAGATTACGAATAGTATATTGTAGCGGAAGATTCAGTAAGATGACTCCAAGCAACAGATAAATGGTTATGAGATGGAAAACAGATGAAAGGATGAATCCGAAATTGTCAGAGAGCAAATTGAAAACAAGAAGGATACAGATAACGTTCACACACAAGATTCCTTTCGAGAGAAGCACGTGTGCGCCACGAATTACAGTCATAGTCACTTAGAGTGGAACCATTGTTTTCATATAACTTTAATGGTTTTTACAGAGAGATACTCCTAGGAGAAACCACAAGGGTCCTTTTTCATTTTGTTATTTTGCCAAGGTAGCTTTATATATGTTCATTGGCAACAAGTAACATGATAAGAGAAAAAGAAATCTCCTATCATGATGAGGTGAAAGAGAGATGATGTATGAAAGCAACGAACAACATGAAGTCATAGAGTTCTGCCTAAAACATGATCTAATCAAAAAAACCGAGCAAGGATATATCATCAAGAGAGAATTTTTCGAAATCCTTGATTATTTTAATATATAAAGGTGAGCCAATGACATTAAACCAACAACAAAAAGAACTGATTTTAAAATTCCTTGCAACCTCTGCACAGAAGAATAAATTAGTAAAAGAAGTCACAAAAAAAGAATAATCGGTTGCGACTTACTATTTTAACCATTTTTTTTTATCTTTTCTAGATTTCATTAGATAAAAGTAGTAATTTTTAATAAACAAAGAAAATGAAAGATAACAGTATTCTGCTAGAAAACGACTACAACAATAGGTAAGAAGCGTTTCAATCGAAGCATATATTCTCATTTTTCAATTAAACAGATATCGATCCTTCAAAACGACGTTTTAAAAAGAAGCATAGAAAAGACAACAAGAAACGGATATCGTTGAAAAAAAAATCTATCAACGGTCTAAAAAGAAAAATATAAAACCTTATACATGTTATCGATGTTACAACGAGGATGGGAACGGTATGAAAAAACAAGAAAATATCTATGTAGCTCTCCAACTTGATAAAGACGTAACATCTGGAGAGTTAGTAATAAATATTCAGTTTGATCGAAACGCACCGAACTTTTTTACCAACAAAAATACGATTTCCTGGTGTCCTACCAACGAAGAACTGGAGTTCATCAACGAAGCCTTTGGGGTTATTACTAAAGGAAAACATCAAAGACAAGGCCGCATGGATGTATCAGACCATCAAGAAACCAACTCAGAAGAGCTTATTCGTGATGCAGATGAGAAAGAAATTCTTGATCGTGTCTTTGAGAAAAAAAAACCTGCTTTTAATCAGTAATTACCTTTTTTTTATAATCGTTCAAGTAACGCACTAATCATCAGTGGAAGCAAGACCGTTGCATCACCCTCGATGGTGATGTTTTCTGCTTTTTCTGCTATTTTCCCCCATGAAATTGCTTCCCTTGTTTGTGCACCAGAAAGACTGCC
>CAZGIV010000020.1:0-18132 GCA_964526175.1 uncultured Thermoplasmatales archaeon
ATAAATTATCATTCCACGTCCCGACTCCGAACGTCCAGATTGGGACTGTTGCCGGTGGTATCGGAAAAGTCACAATGGATATCAACAACGTTGGTGATGCAGATGCCACGAACGTCGATTGGAGCATTTCCGTACACGGTGGAATCCTTAAGAGGATAAACGTAACGACAACAGGTAACTTTACAACCATTGCTGCAGGCGGAACTGAGACGGTACAAACCGATATGTTCATCTTTGGATTTGGAGCAATCACCATCCAACTAACCGCTGGTTCAGCCTCTGCATCAAAGAACGGGAAAGTATTAGTAATCCTCGTAAGAATATAGTGTAAGTGGGCACTATTAACCCACCCTCTTTTCCTTTTTTTTAAAAAAATATAAACAGAAATAAATTAAAAATTGAATCTATAATCTTTTATTGTTATACCTGTTACAACATATGTTTTTTCTGAGGCGTATGAATCTTCCGGATGATAGATGATTTACAACCATGACATACACCCTGAGCGACTTCACTCATGTGTAACAGTTGTTTTCCACAAGCCCAACAAAAAAACAAATCATCCTCTTTTAAATCCTTCATCACCTGTTTACATTGGAAGCAGACGCGCTGAGCGATTTCATCAACAGCTTCAAGTTGTTTCCCGCAGGACCAACAGAAATATTTTTGATTTTGCTCCATCTCATCTAAACTTTCCAACTTCATATACATACATCCCAAAACGGTGCTTCTTATATATATCGAATGTTGTTTCGCATATAAACGATTTTCTTTTCTTCACGTGCTATTATTTTTTTTGAATACCGTTCTCTGTGATATACCCGGTGACATATTTCTGCGGTGTTATATCAAACGCAGGATTTTTAACAGATATCCAATCAGGCATGATAGTTTTCCCATGAATCTCAGTTAGTTCCTGTCGTTCCCGTTCTTCGATTACGATCTTAGTTCCATCCTCTAAATTTGGATCAAATGTGCTTGCTGGTGCGGCAACATAAAAAGGAATGTCGTTTTCCTTTGCGCACACCGCTTTCTCATAGGTTCCTATCTTGTTGGCGAAATCACCGTTTTTTGCTATCCTGTCCGCACCGACTATTACGAAATCGATTTCTTTTTTTCTCATGAGATGTCCTGCAGCGTTATCAACAATCAATGCATGAGGAATCCCTTCTTGGTAGAGCTCCCAGGCGGTCAAAAGTCCTTGCAGCCGTGGTCGTGTTTCATCAGCGAATACAAAAATATTCTTCTTTTTCTCGTGAGCTAACCGTACCGGGGCTAACGCTGTTCCATAGTCTACAGTAGCTAATGCTCCAGCATTACAATGGGTTAAAATCCTCATTGTATCCTTGATTAATCTCTCTCCGTTCTCTCCTATTTTCCTACAACGGTTAATGATTGACTCAATGTAAGCTGATGCCGCATCAAATGCGTTCTCTGAGCGGTCGATTGCCTTTGTCATATACTCAACGGCGTAGAAGAGGTCATACGCGGTCGGGCGAGTTGCCTTTAGAAGGCCTGCGGATTTTTCAGGTTCTTGGTCCCCAAGGGCCATCCCATATGCTGCGGCAGCACCAATGGCGGGAGCACCGCGGACCACCATCTCTGTAATAGCAAACGCAACATCATCTACGGTTCTGGCGGTAAAGATTTCAAATGTATAGGGTAATTTTCTCTGATCAATGAATTTAATTACCTTTCCTTCATGCCATAAGGATCGATATGATCTTCCATCGATTTTCATTTCTGTACCCCGAGATATCTCTGGAGAGCATCGTGTATTTCCTTACTGTTTATCCCAGCGAATAAAATCCCTTCATTATGAATCAAAACAGTTTTTCCTTTCTGCATTGTCTTTAAAATCTCCTTCGCGCGTTCAAGGGTCGCTGGTTTTATTTCTTTCTCGGTTGTCGGGAGTTTTTTTTGAAATCTCTCAAACAGGGCTGTACTCTTGATTTGAAGGATCGCGTTGACATCATGACGTGCTTTTTGAATGATCCAATGCACTGGGGTTTCACTTGTTGGGTCATTAAGGCCGATGACCATCATGATGTTTTTCAGAGGGTCGTAATCGACGATTTCCACGATGTCCTGTGATGTCATCTTTTTAATATCAACGTTTTGTGAGTTAATCAGAAGACGTCTGCCGTAATCCAGACTTATGCTCCCTGTTTCCTTATCAGCAAGCCCGAATTCTTGAAGGCTCTGACCAAGTTTGATCATATCAGAGATCAATGGACACTTGCTTGTTTCCCTGGAGACAAAAAGCGTGTGAAGGCTTGGGCTGGGGAGAATTCTTTCGTTCATAACAAGTGAGGTAACAAAGAAACGACTTTTTATGTTTTCCCCGCAAGCATCTACTTTAGAGGACTCGGATACCATCTGTGCTACGAATCTCGATATCCCGTGGTTTTAACGTATGTTTTGTCCCCCGCATCTTCCGTACCGTTAACTTCCTACGGTCCATTGAAGGGTCCAAATCAAGCACAAGGATGCCGTCAACAAGGAATTCAGAAACAGAGTCCCGTGAAAGATTCCGTGATCCTTCTGTAATTTCTGATGTCACGAGTGCGGTACAATCATCCTCCTCAAGGATACGAAGTAATCGTCTCACATGCATCCGTGTTGCCTGGATTGAGTCAAGAGGAACTGGTGCATTTCCCACGGTGCCTTCAGGGGGAATGATTTCTGATCCTCGGTTCACCACCCATACTGGCATTTCCGAAAGAGGTGTAAGAGAGTCAAGAACGACCCGGGAATATTTCCCAATTCTGATCTCCGATTCCATCTCTTTATGAATCGAGTGTTTCTCCAGATCAAGGTACATGAATTTTAGCTGACCGTTTTGTATCGCGGCATCAAAATCGAACCCAAATTTCTTTGCTTGATTCACAAGATTATTAATCCGTTCATCTGAGGTTAAAAACAAACATTTTTCTCCGTTTTTGATCCCTGCATTGATATATTGGAAACAGACAATTGTTTTTCCCGTACCTGGCGTACCTGCTACTAAGGTGACACTTCCTTGTGGGTAGCCTCCTTGAATTAACCCATCAAGTCCTTCTATGCCGGTTCCTACTCTTCCATCCTCTGCCGTTAAATGGTACTCCATCCCAACTTTCTCCATTCCACATCACCCTCTGTTAAAAATCTTCATTGAATATACAGTTGTTATGAGATAAATATTTAAATAAGTTTCTTACCGCACATGGAAAAGATAGAGGGGATGAGATTAGTTGTCTCGCCTATTTGTGCAAATGAAAAATAATGATTTATCAACGAGTTCTAACTCACCAAATCTGTGTGTACTCAATTGTTTGTTTTTTTCGAATAGCATAAATCTGCCTCTCCCAGACCGCGACAATATCGGTGGGTTATTTAACATTTTCTTTTTATTCCATCAATCTGACACAACAGGAGACACAATGATGATACCGTAAATTTCTAATAGGGACGTAGTCTACCAGGTCACAACGGTTGTTCCTCGAATGTTAAAACTAGATTTCCATATTCACTCCTGCTTCTCCGATGATGCGATTGGTACCCCAGAGGATCTCATTTATTCACTTCAAAAACGAGGCCTACAGGGAATGGCTCTAACCGATCATAATACCATCAAAGGATGTCTACGTGCTCAAAAAATCGTACCGAAAGATTTCCTTGTCATCCCTAGCATTGAGATATCAACTGCAGATGGGCACTTGCTTGCATTCAACGTATCGGAAATCATCCCTGGGGGACTAAGCGTTGAAGAAACCGTAGACCGCGTCATTGATGCAGGTGGAGAGGCTATCGTGCCTCATCTGTATCGGCTTCTTTCAGGGATCAAAAAAGAGAAACTTAAGGCCATTCAAACGAAAATCTCCGCAATAGAAGTATTTAACGGATGCAGTGTCCCTAGTTCTAACCTGAAAACAGCAAAAATCGCCCGTGCATTCAATCTTGGAGGAACCGGGGGAAGCGACTCCCATGACCCTACCTACGCTGGGTATGCCTATACCGTGGTTGATACAACAGACCTACGGATTGATACAATTCTCTCTGAGATCCAGAAGAAAAAAACATGGGGGGAGGGTCTTACGATGCCGCTTGCCTACCGGCGAGATCGTATGGTTCTTTCCATCCGCCAGTTCGTACAACGGGGTTTTAAGCGGGTATAATACTAGTATAATTGTATTAGTGTGAGTCACTAATTGGATAGTATTTCTATTTTTTTTTTGGTAAATTTGGAGAAAATAGCTAAAAAAATTCATCTTTTCAGCAATCGTCATGAGTGCGATAGGAAAACCCATTATTTACCATTTACCAACTATGTTTATATATAATAAGAGCTTATATCATATTAATATAAGGGGATAATAAATGAGTAAAAATTCTATTGAATTTACAAAAATATGGAAGCAGCTTTTTGTCGCCTCGGTTTCGTGCCTGATGATTTTTTCTGTTGTCACACAGGCAAATTTGATCTCTTTGGATAACGATATCAACATAACCTATCCTTTTAACAGTCCAACTATTGAAACCATTGACATAGCCGGAACTCTCTACAACAGGGTTACCTTACCTGATAGTTATCCTGCTGGCAGCGCCGGAGAACCTAAAATACCATCCAAAGGAGTCTTCCTCCTTTTACCTCCTGAGACAAAAGTAAGTGACATAACCATTATCCCAGGAGAAAAAATCGTGCTTGGGACAGGGTTCATCGTTGAACCGACGAGCCAAGCGATTCCGATGTCACAGACAGAGAATCTACCGATACCTACTCCTAATGAGGCGATTTATCAGTCTGATGCAGCATACCCCGGGGAATTGTTCACTCAAATTGGTGTACAATCGTTTCGTGGATATCAAATCCTTGTGCTGCTGCTCCATCCCATTCAATATAACCCGGTAACCGGGGAGCTTTCCTACTATACTAACCTGGAAGTCTCCGTCCATACTGTTGCAACTGGTGTACAATCAGTATATTACCGAGGATGTGCCCAGGATTCAAAAGAAGTTCAACAGAAAGTCGATAACCCTGAGATGTCCCTTAGATATACCCAAGAATATTCTTCTTCATCACCTTCCTTTGATGCCTATGACCTTCTCATTATTACTACCGATGCATTAAAAGACGGTTTTGAGCCTCTTAAACAGGCGCATGATGCTACCGGTGTCTCAACAGTCATAAAAACACTAACGGATGTTGGTGGTAGTGATCTTGAAAGCATCCGTAACTACATCAGAGACGCGTATACCAACTGGGGAATCGAATATGTGCTCATCGGTGGAGACGATAACGTTGTTCCCGCTCCTATGCTCTTTGTATCTGGTATGGATGAGAACGTCACGTATTATGAGGATACCATGCCTGCTGATCTCTACTACGCGTGTCTTGATGGGCCCTATAACTACGATGGCGATGGAAATTGGGGTGAACCAAACGATGGTGAAGGTGGCGGTGATGTCGACCTTATCGCAGAAGTCTATGTTGGAAGAGCGTGTGTCGGCAGCGCAGCTGAAGTAAATAATTTTGTCACAAAAACCGTTGCCTATATCAACAGAAACCTAGATGATGGCTATCTAAAAAAAGTGTGCCACGCAGGGGAATACCTTGGGGATTACGGGATCGCAAGTTATGGTGGTAATTATATTGATCAACTCGTTAATGGCTCAACAGATGATGGCTATACCACCGTTGGGATACCAGGGGATGACTACATCATAAATAAATTATATGACTCCCCGGGATATGATTGGCCGACTTCAGCAATTATTTCTGTTATCAACAACGGCGTGCATATTATCAATCATCTTGGTCATGCATCATATGACTATAATATGAAAATGGGTTCCTATGATGTCGATGCCCTCAATAACCCCTCAAATCGTACCTGCTTTATCTATTCACAGGGGTGCATGGCTGGTGGTTTTGATAATGGTGATTGTATCGCTGAGCATTTCACGGTAAAAACAACTCATGCTGCATTTGCAGGGATCTGGAATGCTCGCTATGGCTTCTTCTGGTCGTATAGTACAGATGGGGATTCACAGAGGCTTCATCGACAGTTCTGGGATGCGGTTTTTGGTGAAATGACCCCAGAGATAGGTCGAGCGAATCATGATTCAAAAGAAGATAATCTCCCTATTATTGGTCGATCTTGTATACGTTGGTGTTATTATGAGACGAATTTGTTCGGTGATCCTGCCCTTCAGATTACGGAAATGAATAATAACCATGCTCCAGAAAAACCTACCATTCCCTCTGGTCCGACAAACGGAAAAGCAGGTGTTACTTATACGTATAGTACGGTCACGACTGATGTCGATGGCCAATCATTGTTTTATCAATGGGACTGGGGAAATGAGGTAAGCGAATGGGTCGGCCCCTATCCTTCTGGTCAAGTTGTGGAAATGACTCACAGCTGGCCCGCTGATGGAGATTATCAGGTGAAAGTCAAAGCAAAAGATAGTTCTGGTCTTGAGAGCGGCTGGTCTGATTCTCTCCTGGTTCATATCATTACTGCGCCTCAGATTGAGATCGAGTCAATTGCTGGTGGATTAGGCATAACGGTAACAATTCAGAATACAGGGATCGTCGATGCAACAGAGGTTAACTGGTCAATCACCCTGAACGGTCTAGTACTGTTCGGGAAAGAAAGCACTGGTAGTATTGCTAAGATCGTTCCAGGTTTCGCTCCAACCATTCAAACAGGGTTAATCTTCGGTCTTGGTACGATCGACATTACGGTGACAGCTGCTGATGCAGAAAAAACAGCGACTGCTTTCTTGTTAGGACCTTTTGTTCTCAACATACGATGATTAGATAAAAGAATAGTTATTCGTTTGATTCCGAAAGTTATAAGCTTGGAAAACAAAGAGAGTTAAAATAAGGTTATGGAAAAAGTAATTCCTAACCTTGTTTATTTCGTTAAAAGGTTCTTGAGGTAATAGAGATTATAGATAGTTGATACCGAAAAATTTTAGAGATTTAATCCGGTTTTTTTTTTAAAAAAGAAAAAAAAAGGGGGAGTCTATTTGACTCCAAGGACGAAGGGTCCGAGAACAAACGCTGTTTTGGTTAGCTCTGCGGTTGCACCCTCATCGCAGCTTGCTGAAACAACAATGTTTGTTTTACCAAAGCCGAGGATGAATGCTGATTTAATTGATTCTTCTCCTCCAGCTGCGATGGTCGCTATTGTATCGGTTGTTGATTTTCCAAGGAAAACCAATTTTCCATCAAGGGTGATCGTCCAAACCACATTGGTTGCATCTCCTGTCCCTGTGTTTTTCACTGTTGCTTTCACACCGATTCCGCCAGTGATCGTCCCAATTTGTAGTAATGGTTCAGCGGGTGCCTCTGTTGCCGAGACTGCCATGTCGTCATAGTATACAACAGTTCCACTCTCTCCCCAAAGATCTACTGCGTCGAGTGCAAGAACACCGCCACCACTAGCACCTTCGGTCCAACTCTTGGAAAGCCAGAGTACATCATTATAATAGACTTTTTGCCAGTCGTTGATAAAATCGATTTCTACTCGAACTTCTCCCCATCCACCTATCACGTAGGGTGTCGCGTTGACACTGTCGTAATCCTCTAGCATTAAGGTATCTGAGTTGAAGTGTATCTGGAGATCCCATTTTGACGAATCAGCAGCATATAAACTCAACAAAATTATATAGATCGATCCCTCAAAATCCGAAGGCACATATGTCCAAACTCTGAATGTACAATTTTCATAGTAGGGTACAGTAATATTATCCCATCGATGAACCATATCACATCCGCCCTGGATTCCAACAGAATTGTCTGGGCTATGGGATTGATCGTTGGTTACATTTGCATTCGCATCAGGATTATCACCCCATGGGAACCAACCGCCTTGTCCTCCTAAAGGAGTACCCGCTCCATAAGAATCAAAATTTTCAGACCAGATGAGACCTCGTGACAAGGTTCCCATGCCTGTTTGGTTGCTCTGAGCGCTTATTGTGGTGGTAAATACACTAGCCCCAAATAGGAGCATTACTCCTATTACTATCGCTTTTTTTTTCATCTACTTATGCCTCCTTATATTATCTTATATAATTTACTTCCAGTATTTTAAATGGTGATTCTTAGATTTAAATGTTTTGATACAAATACATTTTGTTTTTTTTAAGAAATTAACAGGATTAATTAAAAAAAGAAAAAAAAGAGAAAGGGGAGCTCCCCTTGATGTCTTTATATTTTGATGAAGAAGAGCAGTACTGTTGCTGCTTGGTCTTTTGTGGCTGTGTCTGCAGTGACGGTGATGGTTGTTTTCCCGAAACCAAGGATAAATCCTGAGGAAACGGTTACTTCACTACCTGCAGCAAGCGTAGCGATTGTTCCTGTGGTTGCTTTTCCAACAAGGATAAGCCCACCGTTTAAGTCGATGCTCCAGGCAACATCTGTTGCATCCGCTGTACCCGTGTTCTTTATGACTGCGCTTACTTTAAACAATCCACCAGTGATAGCACCAATTTCTATTATTGGTTCAGCAGCGGTAATCGTTGCGGTGGTCATATCAGAAGCAGTAGCGGCTGCATCATCAGTGACCGTTAAGGTGACGTTGAAGACGCCAGCTTCTGTGTAGGTGTGTGTCGGGTTTTGTACTGTTGCTGTGCCTCCATCACCAAAGTCCCATGCATAGGTGTAGGGTGCTGTTCCGCCATACGCAGATCCAGTGAACTGAACAGGTTGGTCGGCATCACCGGTATATGGTCCACCAGCACTACACGTAAGTTCTTCTCCAGCTGGTAAAAGTGAAAGATCGTCGTAGTAGACGGAGGTTGTGGCCGCGTCGCCAGCGTATAGATCCACACAGGCAACGTTAAGAGCACCACCTGGTGAAACACCATCTGTCCAACCCTTTGCTTGTAATTGTACGTTGTTATAATATATTGTTTGCCAATCCGTGTCTAAATCTATCTCCACTCGTATCTCAACCCATTGATCAGTGATTAGAGTTGTCGTCTGTTCTGGGAAATCAAAGTCTTGTATATATCCACCCTCTGCGCTGAACGTGAGTTGAAGAGACCAATCTGTAAGAAGATGGTTACCAACTGTGTATGTGTTCATTAAAATGAAATATTGTACCCCGGTCATCTCTGATGGTACATATTGCCATGCTGTGTAAATCCATATCCCTGAATTCACATCAGAGTATTGTTGCACCATATCTGCTGCGACTGTACTGAACCATTTTATCTCTGCTGAATTTGGTGAACTTCTCGCTTGGGTATCTGACACGTATCCTGTTGCTGCTGCGTTGTCATCCCATCCAGCCCATCCGCCTTGTCCATGTAATGCGCTACCTGTCACATAAGAATCGAAATTATCTGACCATGGTCCTCTCGCACTGGCACTAAGTGTAGCACTAGCTCCAAGGAATAGGAACATTACTCCTATTACCAACATTTTTCTTTTATAACTTTTGTCCATTTTTATATTGCCTCCTTATCTTTTTATACTTCCATATTCTAAATAGGGCTTCTTAGATTTAAATGTTTTGATGCAAATAAATTTTGTTTTTTTGTTAAAAAATACCCATTTACGCAGAATAAATCATAGTATTTCTCCTCTTTTATGAAAGGAACCATCAGGATATATCAAACGATACGTACATAGAGTAAATATACGTATATATAAAAAACCATGATATATTTGGAGAATCACTCTTTAATAATTGTTGGTTCGAAACCGTACTTCACCTGTTTACGCCTTGGTCTCGTCCTTTAGATCTACTTCTTAGCGAAATAAAAGAAAATGATAAAAAAAATGTTTATATAGCGTGAGTTGGTTTTAAGACACTGGATTAAAAAAGAGGATGGATGATTCAATGAACGTTCTTTGTAGACGATGTGGTAACGAATTCGAATGGGAGAGCAATAATATCTTTGTTCAACCGGAGGGATACACCATGAACTTCATCTGCCGGGATTGTATAAAGGAAACCAGGATGTATAAAAAAGGGAAAATCTCACTAAAAAGCTAGCATTTATCCTGAACGTAGAACGATTATATATAAAAAAAAGAGAAACAACAGGAGTATTTTGTTATCTTGTTGATTACCTTGTTTTAGACGAATTTAGAATCGTACTTCCCTTCGTCGATTTCTTTCAGTATTTCCTTGGGTTTTTTCCCCTCAACGGTGACACCCATCGAGGTGCAGGTGCCAATCACTTCTTTGGTCTTCCGTTTCAGGTCTTTGCCAAGAATTGTATCAAGTTTCATATTGGCTATTTTCACTGCTTGGTCGACGGTGAGATTACCGATTTTTATCTTCGAGGGAACCCCTGATCCTTTCTCTGCTTTTACCTCACGGAGAATCAATGAAGCAGCAGGTGGTGTTCCGACCTCGACTTCAAAATCCTTTGTCTTCGGATCAATAATAATCTTAACTGGGACTTTCATCCCCTGGAATTGTTTCGTCTTATCATTAATGACGTTGATGACCTGCATGATGTTGACACCTTTCGGACCTAACGCGGGGCCCAGGGGTGCGCCTGCAGATGCTTTTCCACCGTCAACAAGTGCTTTAATGGTTTCTGGCATGTTCTCTTACTCCTTTTTTTCTTCTTCTTTCCGTTTAATGATTCTGACTTGTTCCCCCCGAACCGTAATCGGGATGGGGACCATGGATTCTAACAGTTCAACAGTGATTTCTTCCTTTGAATAATCGATATGGGTAATCTTTGCTTTTTCACCACGGAAGGGACCAGCGATCATTTCCACAAGATCTCCTTCAGTTATCTTTGCAACTGCGGATGTCGGAGCGAGGAAATGTTCGATCTGCTCAATCGGAATACTTCCTTCAAGCATATTTCGTGCATAGGAGATCGTCTTTATCATGTTCTTTAGGAGTTCTTCGTCAAAAGCTTCCACAAAGATATACCCTCGTAAATCCGGGGTCACAAGAATAGAAGGGATATTGAGTTTCGCTTTTTTTGCTCTGCTATTTATCAAATCTGCAGTGTTCTGCTCTTTCCCGACCTGGGTTTTAATCGTAAATATACTAGAAATCTCGGTGTCAGTTTGTTCAGAACCAGTATTCTCCATACGTGCAACCAACCATCTTAATAGCCAAGTACCTTAAGTATCCAGGGTGCAACGAGTTCCCGCATGATGTATATAACAAAACCTAATGCTCCGATTAGTAAAATTCCTAACCCTGTGATTTTCGCTGTCTTTTCATACTCTTCGCTGGTTGGTTTCCGTGCCATTTTCAAAACTCGACCGTACTTACCCTTTCCGATGCGGTGTTCCCGCTCATCAATCTTTTGTTGCACGATTCGAGCTTTATCCAGGAAACCTTTACGTTCTTCGTTCACTCTTGACACCTGTGATACGTACGGGTCAAATAGTAAGGAGTATATAAAGAATTTGGCGGTTTCTTAAGAGACAAAATCAATACCAAACTCTGTTTCTTCTCTAGACCGTTGCGTAGGACCCATGATTTGTTTCGATTTCACGCCGGTGACCACCAACATAGCTCGTATCGATTTTTTCATGGTAGGATCAATAGTTGTTCCCCAAATGATTCGAGCGTTCTTATCGATCTTTGAGTAGATTTCTTCGACGACTTTCTCTGCTTCACGTAAGGTCATATCGTTTCCACCGGTGACATTGACCAACGCACCAGTCGCCTCTGTGATATCTACTTCTAATAATGGCGAGTTCAACGCTTCGGTGATTGCATCAACAGCCTTGTTATCACCTTCTGCTTCCCCAAGGCCAATTAACGCGACACCACCACGTTTCATCACGGTCTTTAAATCAGCAAAATCAAGGTTCACAAGCCCTGGCATCGTTATCATCTCCGTGATTCCTTTAATCGAACGCATCAGAACCTCATCAGCGACCTTAAACGCAGCGTTCAAAGCAAGATTTGGAACAATATCAAGTAATTTATCATTAGGTATGACAATAACCGTGTCACAGACCTCACGGAGTCGTTTCAACCCTGACTCTGCATTGTCCGTCCGCACATGACCTTCGACACAGAATGGAAGGGTGACCACACCAATGGTAAGCGCACCTGCTTCCCGGGCAATCTGTGCGACAATCGGGGCACATCCGGTTCCGGTTCCCCCACCAAGACCACAGGTAACAAAAACCATGTCCGAAGGAACGATGGCATCTCGGATGTCTTGTTCGCTTTCTTTAGCTGCTTCTTCCCCTATCTGAGGTAGTGAACCTGCCCCTAATCCGCGGGTTAAATGTCGTCCGATAAGTATTTTATACGGGGACTCAGCGAGAAGGAGATGTTGTGCATCGGTGTTGACCGCAATGAGCTCCGCACCATTGATACCTTCTGAGAAACACCGGCTAATCGTGTTGGTTCCTGCACCGCCACAGCCAACGACTTTAATCGTGGTTGTCAAACTTTCAAGGACTTTTTCTAAGTCCTCATTTTTTACACCTGAGATCTTTAAGGTCTGTCCGCTTTTTGTCGCTCTCATCCCGACGCTCTTCTTATCGTCAGCCTTCATCTGTTCTTCGACACCCTCTTTTGCCTGCTCAGCTGCAACCACATCTTCAATAATCTTCTTCATTTGTTAATTCACCATCCTCACAATAAAACCCCATCATTGTAGAGAATTATATTTTTACCAATATTGTAAACCAATTTCAATTCTTAAATATTTCCAAAGAAAAATCAATATTTTTGATTGAATGGGTCAAGTACCCGAGAGATATACGGTCGGCAAATAAGGCGTAATCCTCGATGTTTTCTGGGGTGATTCCTCCTGATACTTCTATGAGGATACCGGGGTTGATTTTACGGATTTTTCGCGCAATGTTCTTTCCTATTTTTGGATCGAGATTATCCAGCATGATTACCCTAACGTTCATTTTTGCAGCAGAGAGCGCATCTGTTTCATTTTCTACCTCGATTTCAATGCGTTTATTCCGAAGTTTTCTTCTGGTTCTCTTGATTGCTGATTCAACAGATCCGATTATTTTCAGATGATTGTCTTTGATCAGCACTGCATCGTATAACCCGAAGCGATGTGGTTCTCCGCCACCCAGTATAATGGCTTTTTTTTCAAATCGACGGAAACCCGGGGTTGTTTTCCGTGTGGCCGCTATCGCCACTTTCGGGTTAATCTTTGTACATTGTTGTACGATTTTTTTTGTCTCCGTTGCAATCCCACTCATCCTTCCTATAAGGTTGAGTGCAAGCCGCTCGCCTTTTAAAATAGAACGAACGAGGCCTTGTATCTCCATAACGGTTTTACCTTTTTTAACGGCATCTCCATCCTTTACGAGCACTGTTGTCGTTGCCCCTGTTTTCTTAAACACGCGTTGAGCTTCTTGCAAACCAGCGATTATACAATTCTCCTTTGCGAAAATAACTGCTCGTGCCGTTTGTGTTGTAAACAATGCATCTGACGTGATGTCCCCTTTTTTTCCGAGGTCTTCGCTGAGGAATCTGGTGATGTCATCCATAACGATATTTTTTATAGTTAATTCCTGTTTAAAGGTTTTGGGAGAACCCACTTATGAGACTTGGTATTATTGGATGTGGCGCGATTGGAACAGATGTCGCAAAAGCAGCTGACACAATGAACGATATCGAGAAAATCTACCTGTTCGATATCAATGGTGCTGCTGCTAAGAAACTCGCTTCTTTGGTCAAAAAAGCTTCAGTAAAACCTGTTGACAAATTTTTAGAGGATGTCGATGTTGTCTTCGAGGCGGCGTCCCAGCAAGCAGTCACCCAATATGCAGAAATTGTTCTTGAGGCAGGCAAGGATTTAATTATCATGAGCATCGGGAGTTTATTTAATGATATGCTACGTAAAAAACTTGAATACATCGCACGGGAAAAACATCGGAAAATCTATCTTCCTTCTGGTGCGGTGTGTGGTATTGATGGAGTGTTAGCGGCAAATATCGAAAAACTCGATAACGTGACGTTGGTGACAACCAAGCCTCCAGCATCTCTTGGGAAAACGGTGATGAAACGAACCGTGGTTTTCAAAGGGACCGCTCGGGACGCAGTAAAGCAGTTCCCGAAAAATATCAATGTTGCTGCGTGTCTCTCTTTAGCTGGCGTAGGTTTTGACAAGACAAAAGTTGAGATCGTCGCTGACCCCGTAGAAACCAGGATCAGTCATAAGATCCTAGCGCATGGTCGATTCGGGAGACTACGCGCTGAGGTGGAGAATATGCCAAATCCCAATAACCCACAGTCCAGCTACATGGCATCATTATCTGCGATTGCTACGTTACGAAGAGTTCTTGACCCCCTTCAAATCGCCTAAAAGAACAGATAACAATACTATAGATACGAATCCCTTTTTTTCTTTTATACTGCTTCTTCCTAAAACCTAAATAGGACGCTGCTTTTACGAAGTTGTTGAAAAAATGACCTTTGAAATCAAGGAACGAGACGCCGCAGGACGTCTTTGTCGGTTTATTACAAAACATGGGGCAGTGACGACGCCAAATCTCCTCCCTGTGATTAATCCAAATAAAATGATGATCCCACCTAAGGAAATGAAGAAACGATTTGGTATCGACATCCTCATTACAAACTCCTATATCATCTATAAGGATTCGGCATTAAAACAAAAAGCATTGGAACATGGGGTGCACGCCCTTATCGATTTTCATGGCTCCGTCATGACTGACTCAGGCACGTTTCAAAGTTATATCTACGGTGATGTTAAGCTGGATCCTGTGGAGATTGTCACGTTCCAACGTGATATCGGTAGCGACATCGGCACCATCCTGGATGTTTTTGGGACTCCCGGTCAAACAAAGGATGAATCCGAGCAGGGTGTCAAAGAGACGATGAGACGAGCAAAGGAAAGTATCCCTTATAAAGGAGAGATGCTGCTTGCCTGTCCTGTTCAGGGATCGGTGTACCCTGAGCTACGAGAACGTGCTGCACGAGAGCTAAGCGGTCTGAATGCTGATTTCTTTCCAATCGGTGGGGTAGTCCCCTTGATGGAGAACCAGCGATACACTGATCTGGTCCGTTGCATTCTTGCTGCGAAACAAGGTCTTGACCCCTCGAAACCCGTCCATTTATTCGGTGCAGGTCATCCCTTAATATTTTCCCTAGCGGTTGCCCTTGGTTGTGATTTTTTTGATTCATCAGCCTATGCAAAGTATGCGAATGACGGACGAATGATCTTCCAATGGGGGACAGAGAAATTCGATGATCTCACCGAGCTTCCCTGCTGTTGTCCTATCTGTTCAAGATATTCAATATCCGACTTAAAAGAACTTGATGTACAGGAGCGAACCTTGCAGCTCGCATTGCATAATCTCTATGTGAGTTTTATGGAACTGAAAATAATTCGAATAGCCTTATCTGAGGGTTGGTTATGGGAGCTAGTAGAGCAACGGGCATCAGCAAACCCGTTTCTCTCTGAAGCATTACGAGTATTACGGGAGCCAGATCATCTTCGATGGCTCGAAGAATATGAGCCGACGAGTAAAAAAACCGCGTTGTTCTACACCGGTCCTCAGACGATGTATCGCCCGACGATTTTTCGATATCATACACGGTTATTCACACGATTTGACCAGTTGTTTGACACCACGGTGGTCTTGCCTGAGGGTACGAAGCCGTACTCCATGTTTTACGCAAAAGAAATGAAGACGGTTCTAGAAAAAAAACATGTCAACTTTGTTGTGGATTCCTCTCTAGGCCCTGTTCCTTGTGAACTTGATGAGATGTATCCGCTCGCACAATCCGTGTTTCCGTCAACTGTTGATCAAGAAGCCAACGAGATGGCAAAACAAGTTTTTGAGAGATTCCTGAAGAATACTACAGTGATACATTGGGATGAGATTACTCTGATGAACGAAGGGAAATCTCATAAAAATACCTTCGATTTTGATCTGAGACGTATCGCTGCAGTAGCGGACATGCAGTTCGGACGGGGTGCATCTGATGCCCTGTTTACTGGGAAGATTACCATTATTAAATCAAAACGGACCGGAAAAATAAGAAATATTATTTGTGATGGATCCCATGTGATTTCGATGCGTGCAGAAGATGGTTTGTTTACCTTGAAGTTAGATGGCGGCCGTCGACTCCACAAAAGAATCCCATATCCTTTGTTACGGGTTGTAGTCACTGATGATGCAGTATCATTTATAAAAGAGGGAAAAAGCGTATTTGCCAAATTTGTTTCAGATTGTGACCCTGACCTGCGACCGTTTGATGAATGTTTGATCGTTAATGAAAACGATACGTTCTTAGCGATTGGCCGGACCCTTCTGAATAGAAATGAAATGCTTAGCTTCCGACATGGAATGGCGGTAAAAACAAGAGAATCCATAAAAGAGGCATGATCTGCATTATCCAAAACTATTATTATCTCAATACTTATTACCTATGAGGTTGCACTCCACACAAAAAATGATTTGTTAGGAGGACTGGAAAAAATGAACGAATTTCATGAGATTTCAGAACAGATTAAAAGCATGAAGACCGTCCGTGATTTTTTAAAAGAAAAATACGATGCTTCTGATTTTCATAAAAAGAAAGAGAAATTTCCCCAATCTGCGGTTCCACCCGCGCCAGAAGATGGAGAGATCTACAAGCTGTTAACCGCGATTCAACAACTTGATAAATATATCAAGGAACTGCAAGACATGCAGCTAAAGGTCCTTAAACAAGACGAATAAAATGATGTTCTGAGAGGCATTGCTTTATTTTTTCCTTATTTCCTGGAGTCGTCTCTTGATGTCTTGTTGAAGGTCATCAGCGATATCTCTTTTGGTGAACACATCTGCTTTGATTGCCGTTGAAATTTTTGTTGCAAGGAGTCGTGCTATTTTACCTCGCTCTGTTTTTGGTGCACAGTTTATCGTTGGGTGCTGGAAGATAACACCATGTTTTGGTGGTCTTCCCCCCTCTTTCTTAAAACGGAATAAGGCTTTCTCTGCCCCAAGAATTTGTATGGTTGATGCAGGCATCATCGCCATCTTTTGTATCCCACCTGCTAAGGAAATGAGTCGGGCGCCAATAAGTGGGCCAATGATTTCACTGGTGTTTGGAGCAATTTTTTTCATGTCTTTTTCAATCTGATCTTGTAATCGCGCTATCTCATCATTGACTGCGGATAGTGTTTTTTCGAATGGTTTTACCTTCTTTTTTGAGGCAGGAAGTATCGACCAGCAACTGAGACGCTCTGATAAGAGATTCGCTGTTTGTACGAGATCGTCGAGTGCATTGACCATTTGTATGAGCTGCAGATCCTCGGATTGTAATTGTTCATTGACTCGTTCATGCGCGAGCAACAACGCGATATCATGCAGGAGTTCTGAAGTAAATCCATATTCTTCCGGATGTATCTGTAGTGTCCTAAAGATTGGGTCTTCGCTGTTGTATATACCAAGTTGCAGCAGTCGTTTCTCATGGACGATGACCGGTGTATCGTGTACAATTTCTTTTTCTTCAGCAAGGATGTTGTTTTTTTCGATCTCGCGCAGATGTTGTACAATTTCTTTTGCATGTTTTGGGAACAGGATCTCGTTTTGAACTGAGGTTTCATCACAGACAAATGTTCCGAACCATTTTGTGATAAGATATTGTGTCATCCTCATTGGATAAGAAATCCATTCTAATGTAGTTTACGATAGATGCGTTGGATTTTACCCTGATGATAAAAGAGATTTTAAATATAGGAACTTGTATTACGAGTGTTAACAAGTATCGAAGGATTGGGGGTTTTTTAATGAAACCGGAAAAAAAAGAAAGGATTGTTCTTACGAATGTCATCGAGACTGAGCTCGATATCTTAAAAAGGCATGTGCTTGTCCTTCAAACTCTAAAACAAAATGAACCTGCAGGGATCATCAAATTGTCAGAGCTTACCAAACACCCACAGCATATGGTACGATATTCATTACGGATACTGGAACAGGAAGGACTTATTGAGCCATCGCCACAGGGTGCGGTTACAACAGAGTCTGTCAATAAAGCAACCCCGATGTTGAAACAAAAATTAAAGGAAATGCAAGACACCATCAGCGAGATTGTTAAAGAACTCGGTTAAAAAAAATTTTTATATCTTTTTTTTTGCCGCGGTAACTCAGCTGGGAGAGTGCACGGCTGAAGACCGTGATGTCGAGGGTTCGATCCCCTCCTGCGGCACTTTTTA
>CAZGIV010000021.1:0-17998 GCA_964526175.1 uncultured Thermoplasmatales archaeon
ACCATCACTTGTTTGTTGTTTGTGTGAAACAACATTTCCGTTTGGAAGAGGGTTGACAAGAATGCTGTGCCTTCTGAGGAGTCATTGAAGGTGACAGACAACATATCTTCTTGTTCAAGGCAAGCGATGTAATAGGAAAGAAGATTGCTGAAGGTCTTCCCAGACATTTGCTTCGGCATTGTCCTCCCAGACAATCGCGTTCATTCGGGGCCTTTCTTCCCCTTTTGAACAGGACTGTAACGTAACAACCCTATATAAATCTATTTTTTGTATTATAGTATTAACATATTAATAGGATTATGTAAAATTAGTTAAATCAAGTATTTTATTATGCTTCCTTTAATAATCCACCTTTTATCGCCCACTCATACATGGCTCGATTGTGATCACCGATGAAAATCTCTTCACCAATACTATGTTTCTTTTTAATAGACCAGATTGTGAATCCTTTCGTGACTACATATTTGTTCAATCGGGATGAGGAAAGATACGCAAGGTCTCTATCAGTATATTCGGTAAGTTCTTTCTGTCGTTGGAGGCGAAACATCGAATAATTCCCTGTATAACTTTTAATGTCAGCATCGGACATGAAAAAAATTGTGTCAGTTACTGTATCTAAAAACTTCCGATCATGGGAAACGACGATAACAGTACCTGTGTACGAGTTCAATGCGGTTTCAATCGCGTTTTTCGATTCGATATCCATATGATTTGTCGGCTCGTCTAAAAGAAGGAGGTTATAGGGTTCCATGATGAGCCGGAGAAAGGCGAGACGAGCTCGTTCTCCTCCTGAGAGTTGACCTACTTTATTGTGTATTGTTGTTCCTTTGAAATTAAACTGACCAAGGAGTGCTTTTGCATCTTCCTCCGCTAAATCTTTATGATCTCGGAGGATTTCCTCAAGAAGCGTGTTTTCCAAATTAAGCGAAAGGTGGCCTTGGTCGAAATACCCCCATTTCGCTCCCTGGCTGAGATTGAGTTTTCCCTGTGTATAGGATTCTTCTTTGGTCAACATTTTAAGGAAGGTTGTTTTTCCACAACCATTTGGTCCGATAAGACCAATTTTTTGTCCTGCGAGAATCTCAAAACTCACGTTTGACAGAATTCTTTTTTCTCCAAAATATTTTGTAAGACCAACGCCGTCTGCGATGTTTTTCCCTGATTTAAATGCAGTTTTAAAATGGAATCGGAGGAGGTAATTCTTCAGAATTGGGTTTTCCATATGTTTGAGTTTTTCAATTTGTTTCATGCGACTGTTTATTTGGATCGTATATCGATTTCTTCTCGTGATTTTTTCTATCGCCGCAAGCTGTCGTTTCATTTCGACAGATGCTTTCTGATATTCCTGTTTTTTTATATGCTCCCTAATCTTCTTTTGCTCTTCGTATTCTTCATAGGAAGCATTATAGAGCTCTAGGTGTGAACCACGAAATTCAAAAACCCTATCTACGAGATCACCAAGCAGGTATTGATCATGGGAAACAACGACGACTGCACAGGAAATATCAGCGATTTTTTGTTCGAGCCATTCAATTGTCTCAATATCAAGATGATTCGTCGGCTCATCTAACAGTAAGAGATCGCAGTTTTGTGGTTGGGTCAGAACAGCTGCGAGTGCGATTTTTTGGCGTTCTCCTCCAGAAAGATTTTTCATTGACATATCAGTAGAAATATCAGTGATTCCAAGTTCTTTGAGAAGGTCTCGTGCGGTTTCGAGTTGTGCTGAACCACTTGTTTTACTCATACGCATTTGTACTGTCCTGATTTCATCTAGTATTTCTTGATGACGGGATGATTCGTAGATCGTTGGGTCTTCTAATTGTGTCTCTAATTTCTTGATTTGTTGTTGGAGGTCCTCTGTGTGTGCAGTTCGTGAAAAGAAATCACATAAGGTAAGATCAGAACGATGGACAGGGTCTTGTTCAAGACAGCGAATGTCCAACCCTTCTTTTTGTCGTACATCTCCGCTCGATGATCGTTCTTTTCCAATTAGGATATTAAAAAGAGTTGTTTTTCCACAGCCGTTCGGTCCAAGAAGCCCAATACAGTCGCCTGGGTAGATGTCAAAAGATGTATTTTCAAAAAGCTGTTTTCCTGCTATGGACTTGCTGAGATTATACACATGTACTATTGGTTCCATTTTAGGGAGGGTAATATTCTTCTCCGGTATATGGTTTTAGGTTGTTAGTAGACTACATTACAAAATGCATTTTTTATCAAAAACACCTAGCTGACTAATGAAGAAAAATAAAATGATTAGAAATTCGCAATTAAGGAATTTTTTAAAAGATAAGTTTCATCTTTTTGATGATGAAGAATATTCATTCACCTAATCCCTGTAAGTGCTCTAAAATAGAGTGGTTTTTTTCCGAACCAATTGCTAATAAATGAGTATATATACTTAGGCTTTTTTTGCTCTCCAGTAGATTCTCCTTATAGGTTTTTATAGAAATTTATATATATATAGTAAGTATTATGTATATCATCCAAAAAATTTACTGGAGGAAAACAAATGACTATGAATGGTAGAAAAATGAATAATTATTCCTTAATGCGCGTGAGTACTATCTTTATTCTAACTATCGCGCTCGTGGTTTCAACGATTAGCATACCGTTTGGACCGCGTACCGGTGCGGAACCGATTGACAATAACCCCCCTAATGTTCCCAGTAACCCTGAACCATCAAATGGTTCGACGAATGTCTATATATCTGTCGACTTAAACTGGACGGGTGGCGACCCTGATGGGGATCCGGTCACCTTTGACATTTACTTCGGAACCATGAGCCCTCCCGAAAAAATAATAACGAATCAATCCGCGACAAACTATGACCCTGGAACTCTGAATTATTCTACAAATTATTACTGGAAAATCATTGCCTGGGATAATCAAAGCGCTTCAACTGAAGGACCGCAATGGGAGTTCATTACAGAGGTAAAACCAAACAGCCCACCAAATGTTCCATATAATGAAACTCCGGTAAATCAATCGATGAATGTCATTCTCAACACAGGTCTCACCTGGGATGGTGGAGACCCTGATGGAGAAGATATTGTTACGTACGATGTCTACTTCGGAACATCAAACATTCCTCCGAAAGTAGCCAGTAATCAATCCGCGACAAGCTATAACCCAGGGACTCTTGAGTACGATACGATTTATTATTGGAGAATCGTCGCCTGGGATAATAATGGAGCTTCATCAAATGGAGGTCTCTGGCATTTCACAACAAAACAAGAAACTACGCTCACCGTTACAATCACTAAACCGCTAGAAAATAAGTTTTACTTCAATGATGCAGAACAAAGTATATCCATAGCGAGGAATACCATTGTCTATGGTAAGATAACAATCACAGTGAATGTAACATCCGATAATGAAATTACCAATGTAGAATTTTTTGTAGATGGAACCCCAATTCAAGATAAGGACCCGAGCACGCCATACACTTGTGAATGGCAACCGATTATCCAGTTTAATAGCGCTCTGTCGTTGACACGGACGATCAAGGTCGTTGCACACGATTCTGAAAACAACAGTGCATCCGCGGAGATTAATATCACGAAATGGCGTTTCCATGCTCTCCCCTTCATCATCGCAGGGCTTGGGTTGGCATCACGGCTCGTGTTGCATACCACAGTGTCAGGATTGTTCTTCAACTTCCAGCAATCACGGTTAAGTGTCTCTTTCTTCGCGTTTCGAGCACGCTTTAAGACGATAGGTCCCTTTAAATCACAACGAGGAGTTATCAACTTCAAGAGTTGCACGGGTGGTATTATTATTGGGCCTATGAAACTTACGAGTTTTGGTCTTTTCCATAAATTTTCGTACGGATCGTTTACTTTTATTGGAAATCTCCATGCTGATAAAGTTGGATTGGGGCAAGTGTTGCTATCTGGGCTCCTCCAAAGGAGAACAGGTAATAATGGTGGTGGTCTGTTAAATCTCTTTAGCGCACTTCGATCCTAAACTTTAGAAAGAACCGTGTATTTCAGTAATACCTGTGAGGTGTCTAGCAAGATACCTCTTTCTCTCCATTTTTTCCCATAGATTTTTTTTACTGTTGTTTCTGGTGGATATAGGATTTACTGGTCAATGGATTCAATGAGTGGGTTTTTTCCAACCTCAGATTCAACACTCGGATCGATGATTTGAATATAGATTGGGTTTAACGATCCGGTCAGCTCAATACTGATTTTTCCTTTTTCTTCCAATCGCTGCAGATGTTCCAAATGTCTCAGTGTTTCGTGCGTTTTTTCGACAATTGCTGCTATGGTGGGTCTGTCTCTGTTGATTTCATCTACGAACTTGCTATGCCACCATATCACGAAAGTTTTTGCCATTTCTTTCTCCTCATATTTCTTGTACCATGTCTTTACTTATATACACATTCATTATCGGCACAGCTTTTATAATAGATCTATGATTATCCCCTCAAAACATGTTATGAGGAAGCAGCATGGAATTTATCGATGTGATTGGAGCTCGGAGGAGTGTTCGTCAGTTTAATGATAAAAGTGTCGAGGATGAGAAAATCACCACTGTTTTAGAGTGTGCGCGTCTCGCACCTTCATGGGAAAATAAGCAATGTTGGCGGTTCATTGTAGTAAAAAATAAAGAAACCATCGAACAGATCGCGAAAACAAGCATTATCAACCGCTGGCTTAAAACAGCACCCGTTCTTGTTGTTGCTTGCGCGGATCCTACAGAAAGCGGAACAAAAAATTCTATTGAATATTTTACCGTTGATGTGTCGATAGCACTTGAACAGCTGATTCTTGGAGCAACCGATCTTGGATTAGGTACCTGTTGGATAGCAGGGTTTAACGAAGAGAAAATTAAGGAACTCCTTGAGATTCCCAAGCGTATACGGGTTGTCGCACTCACACCATTAGGTTACCCGAAAGAAAAGAAAGGAATCAATGAACGAATCACTCAGGTACTATTGAAAGCAAAAAAAAGGAAAACACTTGATGAAATTGTTCATCACGAGCACTGGTAAGGTCAACAGGGTCATCGTTAAAATCCAACTTTAATACACAAAAAGATTGCATGGACTTTTTTTCTCATTGTTATTTGGATCAAACAAAAAAGTAATATGATTTTAAATAACCGGTTTCCTTTGCCCCATTATCTATGTCACCATTTCAAAGTATACAACAATCGTTTACAAAAAAATATTTTTATGTGATTATTCTCCTTCCTATTGTTTTTTGGGCCTTCGCTTTTCCCTTCATTAAAATTGGATTAGAAGAATTAAGTCCGATTAACCTTACTATTATGAGACTTTTTACAGTATGTGTCATCTTCCTCCTTCTCATCTTGATCATCCCAAGAAAATTCACCCCCCTTCGAAAAAAAGACATCATCCCCCTCTTTTTATTAGGATTTCTTGGGCTCGTCATCTATCATCTTGGATTAAACTATGGTGAAATATACATGTCAGCTTCTGCCGCAAGTCTTATCATTGCGACCATCCCGATTTTCACTGTTATTTTTGCCATGGTTTTTCTCAAAGAGAAGATTACTAAAAAAATCGCCATAGGCATCCCGCTTTCTTTAACTGGCGTTGTTATTATTTCGTTTACAGGTACTTCGACTAATCCGTTTGAGATTACATATATCTCTGCAGCAGCAGCAGTTTTAATCTCTGCCTTAATGGGTGCTGGATATACTATTATGGGAAAAAAGCTTTTACAACGATATTCTGCTCTTTCCCTTACCGTTTACGCGTTCCTCTTTGGAAGTCTTGGTCTTCTCCCGCTTCTCTCCCCGTCGTTGATTGCTGAAGTGACATCGCTTACATGGAGAGGTTGGGGTGCAGTTCTTTTTTTAGCGGTTCTTCCAACCGTTGTTGGGTATGTTCTGTGGTATGTCGCATTAGAAATAAAGACCGCTTCAGAAATAAGCGTTTTCCTTTATTTCATCCCTGTTCTTTCAACTATCATCAGTTATTTCCTTTTTCAGGAATCAATCACGTGGTTATTCGTTTTCGGAGGGGCGCTTGTCATCGGTGGACTTATCATTGTGAACATACAGAAATCAAAAATATTACATTAAAGAAATATCCAAATGATTTTCTCACATATCTTTTTAAGCCCTTTCTGTTTCTAGCAAATTATAAAATGATTACTGTTAACAATCTCACAAAACGGTATGGGAAGATTACTGCACTCAATAACGTAACCTTAGTGTTTGATGATGTGAAAGTCATCGCTATTATGGGAGAAAACGGTGCAGGAAAAAGCACACTTCTTAAAATACTAGCTGGAATTTTACCTTTTGATTCCGGTGATATCATCATCGACTCTTATTCGATTCGGACACAATCGCTTTTAGCACGAGAACGTCTTGGGTACCTCCCAGAAATGCCTGAACTGTATGATCGAATTACCGGACGAGAATTCCTCTTTTATATTGCCTCTTTACGGAAACTCCGTAATGCAGAACGTATCATCACTACTCTTTCTCAGATGATTGGGATTGATACTGCTCTTGATTACGAGATTGGTGGGTATTCAAAGGGTATGAAACAGAAAATTTCACTCCTTTCTGCAATCATGCATAGTCCACGAAATCTTCTTTTAGATGAACCTGTCTATGGGCTTGATCCCCTTGCATCACGGACCATTCAAGATTTTATAAAAAAAAGAAAGGGTACAACCGTTATTGCAACTCATTCGACCCAACTCGTAGAACATGTTGCAGATTTTGTATATTTCTTAATGCAAGGAAACGTCGTCGTTTATGACAGTGTCTCCAATCTTACGACCCAACATGGATCAATAGAAAATGCATATTTTTATTATAAGGAAAAAAGATGATTTATATTTTTATTGCAGGAATACTACATAGGTTGTAATGATAGGTACGTATTATCGTTCTGCTTCGCAAAACTTGCTATTTGATAATGTTTATCTAAATCGATTGTAAGTTAAATTTTCTAAAAATTTTCTAAAAAATTGATAAGAATTCTCACCAATAGGTTTATCTAACATTATCTAATATTATGTATAAAAACCATTTTAAACATGTTTTATTTAACATTTGTTACAATAAACACCGATGGGATTTTTATATATGATATACAATAACAATTTGGTTGGAGGAATCTTATGCGAAATAAAATCATTGGGATAATAGTTTTTATGCTGTTGATTACCTCAAGTACTGCCGCTGTTGTGGCTTGGAATTTTAATCAGAACCAAAAACAAAATTCTAACCAAAAACCTATGAATAGAGACTATCTTGAATACGGTGATGCCCCGGAAGGTCCGAGTCACATCGCATACCCAGCTACTGGTGTCCCCGGTGCATTTCCCACTTGTATGGGCTGTGGGCCTTCATCATGGGTCCAACACAACAACTTTGGAGCGTGGTTTGGCCAGGGATTCGATTTCGAATTTGAAGGGAACGCAGGATGGTGTCCTAATGGATTCCCACCATATGATCAAGATGAGGGATTTCAAGATGGAGACGCAGGCCTCATAATGCCAGAACCATTTACCATAGATAATTTCCTTAACGTCGTTCCTTTTGCTGGATGGACCGGTACATCTCTGGGAACTCCCGGTCAAATAGCGGTCTGGGGGGTTAACGTCGATATTTGGGTTCATAATACGATGCCAAATCACGAGCCATATCTACCAGCATTTGTCAATGTCCTTATGGACTGGAACCAGAATGGGGCTTGGGGCGATCCTGGAGAACATATATTGCAAAACTTCATTGTGCCTCCCCTTTATATTGGACCACTCTCCGGGTTACTTCCACCAAATTTCGTCATCGGACCAAATCCAGGGTATGTCTGGGCACGATTCTCGATTACAGAAATAGGTGTACCTCTCAATTGGAATGGTGAAGGACAATTCGAAGATGGAGAAACTGAGGATTACCTGCTTCTTATCAATCAAACAATGGAAGAAGGGTGGTACTATAAACCAGCGTATACGAACTATGCACCCCTAGGGATGCCTGATTTTGAACAGAAACAAGATCAATGGAAAAGCATCGTTGATGGAGGAAATGGTATTGCCAATACCGCAGCAATAGGAGACGATATCCAAGTCATCCCTGTAGGTGGTGCAGTAAATCCTGGGGATGTCATCGTTGCACCTGGACCAAACTACGCACTGAACACAAACCCCGCTGGTGATGATGTTGCAAAATTTGCGTTCTGTGGCCCTGTTGCTGTCGCAAATTGTTTCTGGTGGTTTGACTCAAAATTCGATGATCCTAATGGATCCCCCGGTGATGGAGTAGATAACTTTTCACTTGTTCAAGACTATGGTGTTGGTGACGATCATTCGAAATCAAATGTGCCACTCCTGATAAAGGATCTTGCAACAAAAATGAATACGACAACCAAAGGATCCACAAACATCACTGATATGAAGAATGCGATACAAACATGGCTGGTGAACAAAGGGCTTTCCCCGATTTTCACGGTAAATAAATATTTCGCACCTAACTTTTCATTTATTGAAGATGAAATCGAAGCATGTCAAGATGTGATTCTTTTACTTGGGTTTTATAACGCAACAGGGAAACTACCTGATCAGATACAAATACTCTTTGGTTCCGCCAATGATAATCTGCAACCATCGAATTGGTGGGATTATCAAAGCTTCAAACCTTCCGTGACCAGACTTGATGCTATTAACATTACCCTTGTCAGCAATGGTCCACCGTGCCCTGTCGAGATAAACGTCTATAACACGGTTGGTGGTCCATCACTTGGAAATTCAGTACTTAACCCCGGTGTTCTGAACGTTGCAACCTGGGTTCAATTCCATTTTAATCCTCCTATCCAAGTCGTCCCAGATCAGACCTATTATTTTGATGTAAAAGAAGTAACACCACCCCCTGATCAATACCATTATGAGTGGTTCTTTTGGTCCGCGGCCGATGCCTACCCACGTGGTCAGGGTTGGATGAATGGGGCCCCATTTAACTATGACTGGACATTTCGGACGGAATACTATCCTGAGACTTCCCGGTTAAAAGGACATTTCGTCACCTGCGCTGGTGTTAACTCCAATCTATCAAAAATAGCGATTAGCGACCCTGAATTAAATATACAAAATCCTGCAGTAACCGATCATAATGATACGGCAAATGTCTCCCATGATATTTATACCGTCGGATTTGGGTCACCTCTTCCAACCCTTCCGTATCAATGGTGGCTACAGAACTATTCCTCAATATATAATTATGCAATTGTCGAGCAAGCAATAATTGTTTGCCCACGGCCTTATAATTATCCCCCGGTTTTTGGAGTTCCTAATCCAACGAATGGTTCAACAAATAAGCCGCTAAGCCTTACTTGGAGTATCCCCATTAATGACCCTGAAGGAGACCAATTCAGTTGGACCATTCAATGTAGCAATGGGCAAACCAATAGCGGAACAGGTGCATCGAATGGGACGAAATCTCTTGCACTCTCTGGTCTTGCGTATTCAACAACATATAAAGTATGGGTGAATGCTACTGATCCTGGCGGCAGTGGTATCTATACCAGAAAATGGTACACCTTCTCCACAAAAGCAAGTCTTCCACCAGTGTTTGGGGCACCGTCTCCGACAAATGGTTCAACCAATAATCCTTTAAGTCTTACATGGAGTATCTCCATCAACGATCCTGAAGGAGACCAATTCAGTTGGACCATTCAATGTAGTAATGGACAGACAAATAGTGGTAGTGGTTCATCGAATGGGACGAAATCTCTTGCACTCTCTGGTCTTGCGTATTCAACGATATATACGGTCTGGGTAAACGCGACAGATCCATCTCCTGGGAGTGGGTTGTATACTCGGAGGTGGTATAGGTTTACAACGCTGGCGCAGAATCTTCCTCCGGTGTTTGGGTCACCGTCTCCTGCGAATGGTTCGACTGGTCAACCGTTGAGTCTCACGTGGAGTATCCCGATTAATGATCCTAATGGTGATGTGTTCTCATGGACGATTCAGTGTAGTAATGGTCAGACGAATAGTGGGGCTGGTGCGAGTAACGGGACGAAATCTTTGAGTCTCTCTGGTCTTGCGTATTCTACGTTGTATACGGTCTGGGTAAACGCGACAGATCCTGGAGGAAGTGGTCTGTACACCAGAAAATGGTATACGTTCACCACACAACAACAACAAAACTCTCCACCCAACAAACCAAACAAACCAACAGGAACAACATCAGGTAAAATCAATACCCCATACACCTATTCGACGAGCGCTACTGATCCCAACAGTGATCAAGTGTATTATATGTGGGACTGGGGTGATGGAACACAAAGCAGTTGGCTTGGCCCATACAATTCAGGTGCTACGATCAATACAACCCACACATGGACCGTAAAGACCTCTTCACTCAAGGTAAAAGCAAAAGACAGCTTTGGTGCTGAAAGCCCCTGGTCAGACCCCTTGACAATCACCATGCCAAAAAGCAGCATATTCTCATTCGAGTTCCCGATTTTACAGATTCTTAAACAAATCCTTCAACGATTTCCCCATGCATTTCAGGTACTACAGTATCTACTGGGATGGTGACAAACCATCTTCTTATCTTATTAGGACCAGACCATCAGGTTACCTGACCACTCATTCCTCTGGTATGTGCAAGAGACAAATATATTTGTTATGTTGAAAATTCAGCGGCTACTATCTGGTCTCTGATTTACTACAACCCTCAATTGTATGCAGACCTTATGAGAGAACCTTCTTTCGAGATTTCATCTGTTCTAACCACTAAAGAGTGTATCATAATTATCTTCTTTTGTATCTCCGTAAAAAAATCGGATGAGCAGGGATCATGTGTTTTAAATAATCACAAAAACAATATATATGAGAAGCACATTAGCTATATATAAGGGGAATAATTTATGAAGAAATTTACTCCAATATGTATTATAGGGATATTAGTCCTCAGCGGACTTGGAGCTATTGCACAACCTATTACCGGGCAAACACTTGAAAAAACAACAGTTCATTTTTCAGAACCAGTAATACAAAACGAAAACAAATATATCTCAGTAACACTCAACGAAGCAAACTCGTTTTTAATGCAACAAGATAAACCGATGCTTCCTAGTTATACAGAAACGTATACTTTTCCGTTTGGAACAACCATAAAAAGTGTCACGGTCACACCACAGAACATACAACTACAGACGATCTCAAAGGAGATAGAACCAACTCCTCAATATGCGGTGATTGGGCAAACTGTCACAACAGATAATGAAGCGCTGATAAATTACGGTTCAGACCCGTATCCATCATCCTGGTATGAATATCGTGTTGGTTGTGGACTTTACAATGGGGAATTAAGCACCATCGTCGATGTACAAATAAATCCGATTAAATATCATCCCGTAGAAAAAACAATTGAATGGGCACAACAAGCTGATGTGGTCATTACCTATGAGACGTCACCACCTTCACAGTCATCAAATCGGGATGATTATCAACTCGTCGTGATTGGCCCTGCTGAATACAGTTCACAGATTGCACCACTTATTACCCATAAAATTGGCAGAACGATTACCTCGAAATTTGTAAGCTTAGACGAGATCTATGGCGGGACATACTTCCCAGCAACAGGGCGTGATAATCAAGAAAAAATAAAATATTTCATTAAAAACGCTATTGAAAACTGGGCTACAAGCTCTATCCTTATCGTAGGAGGGAGCAGCAAGGTTCCCGTACGAGACACGCATGTGTATATTTCGGATGACCCTGACTATGGTGATGAAATTTTTACCACGGATTTATATTATGCCGATATCTATAATGGAACCGGAGGGTTCTGCAGTTGGGATTCCAATGGCAATAATCTATTTGGAGAGTACAACTGGCTAGGGCATACCGATGCTGTTGATCTTCACCCTGATGTCTATCTCTCTCGATTACCTGCCACAAGCGGAAGCCAAGTAACTGCGTGTGTGAATAAAATTAAAACCTATGAAAACACACCAGGATACCAGCAAAGCTGGTTCCCAAATCTCGTTGTTATTGGCGGTGATTCATTCCAGGACACTGGTGCAGTCGATGAAGGCGAATTTGCAAATCAAAAAGTCATCGATGTTATGACTGGTTTTTCCCCAAATAAACTCTGGGTGACCAATGGGAAGTTAACAAGCTTTGCGCCTACCGGTGTCGCCAATATAAAAAACGCTATTAACGCTGGTTGCGGTTTTGTTGATTTCTCAGGACATGGAAATACCAACATCTGGGCGTGCCATCCACATGATACTTTTGGATCATGGGTACCAACCCCTGCGGGAGGTATTCGTTCCTCTGATATTCTCGCTTTGTCTAATGGAAATAAATTACCAATCGTGACCGTTGAAGCATGTTCCACTGCAAAATACGCTTCAGATTCGAATTGTTTCAATTGGGCGTTTCTGTATAATTCAAATGGTGGTGCGATTGGAACCTTTGGATGCACAGGACTTGGTTACAGTTATATTGGAACCGGTGTCATAACAGGGTTAATTGGAAAGATGGGCTTGGACACCTACAAAGCATACAAACTTGATCAATCTGAAACCTTTGGAGAACTATGGTCAAATGCATTGAATCGGTATATAAAAGCTAGTATGCAGGATGGCGATTATAAATCAGTAGAAGAATGGGCAGCGTTTGGTGACCCAACCTTAGCAATCGGTGAGCAATCACAGCCACCAGCAAAACCAGCGGCACCCAGTGGTCCTGCATCTGGTAAGATCAATACTGAATACACCTATACTGGTACAACAACTGACCCTGATGGCGATCAGATTTCATATATGTTCGACTGGGGTGACGGTAGTTTTAGCACCTGGGTTGGACCATTCAACAGCGGAGCGACCGCGTCTGCGAAAAAAACCTGGACTACGGAGGGAACCTACCAGGTCAAGGTCGTTGCAAAGGATTCACATGGGATACTGAGCCAGTGGTCAGATCCGATATCCATCAGTATGCCACTGTCCTTTAAGCCACCGTTTTTACAGTTCTTAGATCGATTATTTGAACTGTTCCCGCATGCGTTCCCGTTGTTGAGAAATCTATTAGGGTATTAAACCCCTTTTTTTTCTTTTTTTTTAAAAAAACAAAATGATGTCCTTTATTAGAAGAATGAGGTGTCAACCTCGATTATAGTTCTTACGTAATGAATCTTTTTTTCTCAGCTGAATGGGATGGAATGCGGAGTAACCTATATACATACACGTTGTAGTGGTGTTTCATGTGTTCTTCAAGTTTTGCTTTTCTTTTTTGTTCACCTTTATTTTCTAATTCATTGATTAGATCAAAAATAGATCCCGCAACAACAAAGCCTTCGATAGAGGAGAAATGGTCTCTTCCGATGGTTTCTTTAAATCGTTTCTTCCATGCGTCTATTCTGGTTTTTTTCATTGATCTATCCATCTCTTCCATCAGCCTTATTATTAGTCATTTATTGTATATAAATATTATTATTATATTTAATGCAGGGGCCTAAATGGTAAAATGCTTAGAGGAATTAGCAAGGATATGTTTTTAAAGAAGGAATCATTATAAAATCATAACTGTGGGCGAGGAAACATGGCAAAAACAAGTAAAAAACAAATTGAAATAGATGAGCGAAAGGTTATAGAGCAACTTCAAAAAAATTGTATGGAAAATCTCGATTTATTCGCGAAGAACTGCGGTTTCTCACGACAGAAAGTATGGAGGATAATAAAGAATCTCGAACGTGACAAAGTCGTGTGGGGGTATACCGGGATTATTGATACAGAGTTTTTACAGAAGAAGCATTACGTGTTGTTGATGAAACGAAATGCTCAAAAAATCAATCAGAAAATTGTTGACATTCTCCTTTCTAGAGATTTTGAAGATGTTGTCTTAAAATTGGGAATAACCATCGAAACTAGTTCGTATACTCATGGGAAATACGACTGGATAGCAACGTTCCTTGCTCCTGATATTATCCATGCAAAAAAATTTAGTGAATTAGTCAAAACAACATATCCTGATACCTTCGAACGGATTGATCTTCTTGAAACACTTTTTGATATAAAAAGACAAAATGTTTTCAATCCAAATGCAAAAAGAATCAAGGAAATCATTTAAGCTAACCGTTTCAGAAAAGAAGGTATCCATAGTACACCATTTTAATAGAAAAATCCATTCCAACTTTGTATGAAATCATTTTTGAAATAAAATAGATTAGGTGAATTAAGATCCTGCGATATTCTTATATAAAACATTGTGTTTTCAGCATCTAGCGAGGGTTTTGGGACATCATGATTGAAACCAGCAGGCTTCTTCTGACGGAAATAACGAGAAACCTCAGACGAAAAATAAAAACATCCCCGATTTTATACATGTTTTTCTCAGCAATGATATTTTTTTCCATTGTCATGTTTGCTTTTCTTACCTTCTTTCTTCTTCATACAAAAACCGCGTTTAACTTCATGGACGCGTTCTACGCCGTGTTTTTTTTACTGCTCATGAAATCCGCTTCTGATATCCATACACATTTTGTTTCTTCGCCTCAAGTCGCTTATGCTCTTTCAACCCAAGTCTCACAAAGGAAAACAGTTCGGGAAATCGTTCTCACCATCGTTCTGACAAACATTAGTCTCTGGTTCTCCTTTTCTTTGCTCTATCTTCTTGTCCTCTCCTTGCTTCATATCTCTATTAACTACGCTTTCGAATATTTTCTTTTCAGCATCAACGTTCTTATTGCTATTCTTCTTGGTTGTTCGTTAGCTCTTCATTTCTTTTCCCTACGGTTATATCGTATGATACCAACGCTTCTTTTACTTGGTTTTTTCTGGTTTTCGCAAAATCTGGTCTTTATCACGTGCATGCTTCCTCTTGCCGTTATCCATTGCGTCTGGAGCATTTCTCATGCATCGGACTCTTATCGATTTGTCAAACGGAAAGAGCGAACCAGCGAACGAGCTCAAGTACATCCAAGAGGTATGCTTCAAGCCTTGTTTATCCGTGAAGTGACTGGTATTTGGAGGGAGCGATTGTATTTCAGTTTTGTTTCGATGTCCATTATGACAGCATTGGGGACTGGATATCTGTTTGTCTATGGGACTGATTTGCTTATTCCTGAATCAATTCAAAAGTACATCAGTGGATTTCTCCCATCCCTTTTTGTCTTTTTAGGTTGCTATATCGTGGTGATGTATGCTGCGGTCTTCCCCGCGCTTAATCTGTTTCTCGCTGAGGAAAAAACCATGTGGATACTGCGTAACCTCCCTCTCAAAAATGAAACCATCGTCTATGGGAAGACTCTTGCCCTTTCGTTATGTTTCTTAACGACACTACCATTTCTTGCTTTTATTCCGATCTTCCTTGGCATTGATGACCTTTTATTTCTGTTTTGGTTCCTTTGTTTTTCGTTTCTTGCAGCCGTGATTATTGCAATCCCTCTGGGAGTAAAATACGTTGGAAAAAAATCAGACATTCTCTTGCTGTACAGCGTTGCAATGATCCTGTTTGTTCTGCTTAGTGTTGTCGGAGCTGGAATAAATCTTCTCCGTAGTTTTACGGACATCTCTATTCTCCCTCTCTGTGTCTTATTATTGTGTTTGGAACTGTCATTGTTGTTTTTGTCTTTGAAACTTTCTGCAAGACTACTCTCTTTTCCAATTAAAATTCAAAGGAATATTTGTTTTAAAAAAGAGAAAAAAAAGGGTTATTCGTCTTCATCCCATTGGTATAGACGATCGCGATAGGTATCAGACACCTCTTCTATTTTTAGAAGGATACCGTCGCTTGAAATTTTCACGACTTCAACCATTTCATTTCTCCACGTTTCTACAAAAGTCCTGCGTTAATAAAACAATATTCGCAGGTGCGTACTCAGAGATTCTTTTTTAAGGATATGTTTTTAAAACATGAAAAATAAAAAATCAAATGATTATTCACAATTTATTTTTTTCTTCTTCAACCGTTTTGTTAATGTTATTTCTTTGTTTAAGAAGTTCTTCCAATTTTCCCAACTAATTGGTGGCATCCTTAGAATACCATATTTTTTAATGACTTTGCCACAATATGGACATATTAACTTATTATCTCTGATGTTTTCTGGTAATTTATCAACCAGATTCTTACATCTATTACACAAATATGCCATATACCATTGGTGCTTTTGTAAAGATATAAACTTTTCGGAGGTCATCAGTAATTAATGTTCAAAAAAGGAGTGTGAAAATTCATTTGTTGGACGATTTCTAAACAAGATGAAAAATAAACAAACACACGATTATGTTATTTTTTTCCATTCTTTTTTTTCTCTATTCCATGTGTATATCAGATTTGTTTCACCACAGTTAGGACAACAATTTATGCTACCACCATATTTTCCTTTTTTTTTTACCCCATTCTGTAAACCGACTCTGGCAAGATTTACACTTAAATTCCATAATTTTCCATTTCACTCCTTTTTTTATTTATTTGTATCTCTATCCAATTATTAACATTTTTGGAGGTTATCAGTAATTGAAACCTTTTCATGAAAAACCTATTGTTCTGAGGATATGTTTTTAAAGAAGGAATTGCTTTAAATTGTAATTTGAGGAGAAAAGAATATGAAATGCCCTATGGTATCTATTACTGCAGAACCTCAAGATTGTACAGAAGATAAATGTTATTTTTGGGATGTAGAACCGGGTAAATGCAAATGGATATAGACTTAATGAAAAAAATAACAATTACATTTCATGATCTTAAAACCGTGTTAATGCTTGTCCGCTAATAGTATATAAAAGTATCATTTTTCTAGTATTACACAGGAGCGTAGTATATTTAAATTCAAGTCTGCTTAAAACTAAAGAGATTTAGACCAATCTCATCATCATGTTCTCTGTTGATTTGGCCATCGATGATGTCAATGATTCCTTCAAATGTTGCACTAATGACTGCTGATGAAAGATGACCGCCGAATGCTTTATGCTCGATATTACATATTGTGATATGGAGATGAAGGTATACCTCGCCGTTCATCGTAGTAATATTCCCGATCAGTGATGCGATCTCATGATCCCCAGTGAACTCTTTTAACTGATATTTTTTTGTTTTTGTGTTCATAAGACCGACCGTGATTTTATCTGTTGCACCAATTCCTACGATCGACCCGAGTTTGATATCAAGTGTTTTGCAAATTGTCTTTAAACTATCAATAAGTTCCTCTCCTTTGTCGATTCGGACAGCAACTTTGTTGTTAAATTGTTTATAATTCATACAGGATGCATCATCCCTCTTTCGTATTTAAAGATTTATCAAATCATTTTATAAGAGTCGATGCCTCACGTATTTCTTCAAACGACGTCTCTGTTTGTACTCATCTTTTATTTTTAATCGACAAATGGATTATGGTTGTTTTCGATCAGAAAATAACAAACGGTTTGATTTCTTTTTCTTCTTTATAAATCCATAGGAAACTTCCTCGGGGGGCAAGGTTGTAGATGTTGTTATGAAGGATTGTCTTTTCTCCTATTTTGGTTATTTGTTTTATGTATTAATAAATCTTTAACCTTGATTTTGGTTTTCTTGTCATGATACTTTGATAGGTATATTTTTAAAGAACAAGATGTTATCATTTCATAGAGTGAGGAGCGTGGGTAATGGTGAAAAATAATATTATGTTTGAATTCGATTTTGAGGATTTCATAGAAGAGTGATCAAAAGGAAAGTATCACAGGGACGTGTAGGAAAAAGAAATAATATGAAAAAATATTCGTTAGTAAATAGCGGAGTGTTACTTATCGGTCTTTTATTAATCATATACGCCCGAGACGATGTAAGTATCCTTGGTGGATTTATTAAATTAATAGGCTTTTCCTTGACATTAGTCAGTTCGTTTTTAGTGATTTGTTATATCTTTGGCCTTACATTAAGCCGATTGCCGTAATAGAAGATGATTAGAAAGAGGTAGTACGTTTTTCTGTTACTTTAACGTCTCTAGAAGAGGTTTTTGGGGCCTTGGTTCATAATTCGCCTCTTGTGACAGCTAGTCGTATTGTTCTATGGA
>CAZGIV010000022.1:0-17681 GCA_964526175.1 uncultured Thermoplasmatales archaeon
AGTCACCACTCACTTCGTTCGCTATAGACTGGTGGAATTCTATCTTTAAAAAAAATTAGCGGGACATACGTTTAAGCCGATTAATGCCATCAATATTGTGAATAAGTTGGTATACGGCTTTAGGGACTAAATCATCCCATGGTTCATCCTCAATCATGCGTCTGCGTATCTCTTTTCCAGAATACCGTTTCCGATCAAAATAGGTTGTTTCTTTTATCAGATATCCTTTCTCTGAAAATAATTTTTTTGTAAATGGATTATTCGTAATTATAATATCGAAATCTGAGACAATGGAACAGACATGATTAACCCATTGTGGTGGATTGTGAATATCTGGTATAGAAACAATTCTATAGGTATGAATTCCCACCGCTTCTAACGACCGGGTAATCATTTGATATCTTTCGTTTTCAGAAAATGGATTATCTGGGGTGTCTTGATATTGTGAAGATCCGATGCCAATGATAATTATTTCATATTTATTACTCAACTGTTGTAACAACGAGAGATGTCCCAGATGGAAGGGTTGAAAACGCCCGATAAATAATGCTTTCATACTGAACCTACGAATTGCGAAGGAAGATTTTTTTACTTTTCGTATATTCTTAGGAAAGAAATTGCTTTTTTCCCTTTTTTTCAGACTGAAGAGGAATTCGTATTTTCTACTCTCATTCCAGTTCTACCTTGCCGATGATTTTCGGAGGACGCATCTCTTTTAATTTTCGTAACAGTTCGTCTTTTCCATTGCCTACGAGCGCGGTTTGGAGAACATCTGTTAAAGTCTCCACAGGGATGATTTCAATTATATTCTTGTATTTATCCTCAATTAACACATCGTTCAAATTTGCTTTCGGGATAAGTACGGTCTTAATACCAGCCTCAGCAGCTGCCTCAATTTTTGCTGTTACACCACCTATCGGAAGCACGGTTCCCCGGATGCTAATCGAACCAGTCATTGCGACATCCTGTCTTACGGGAACATTCTCCATAGCAGAAATCACAGCGGTGATTAGAGAAATACTTGCAGAGTCACCCTCGACACCTTCATACGTACCAATAAATTGAATATGGATATCATGTTTGGAGATATCTCTCCCCATATATTTTTTAATAATTGCAGAGATATTCTGCACCGACTCTTTTGCAATATCTCCGAGTTTTCCGGTTGCTATCACTTTTCCTTCGGACTGCGATCCTGCCGGTGTTACTTCCGCAACTATCGGTAAGACCAACCCAGAGAACTCACTCATTGAAGGATCAGCAGAATGCACTGCAAGACCATTTACGACACCGACTTCTTCACCAAGAGTCCGAAATGAACGATAACTCTTTTGCGACTCCAATGCTCGGTCCGCTACCTGTTGTTCTAACGATCGTGCGATACGTTTTGCCTCAATGACATGTTGCTGTGTAATAATTTTATCTCCTCGCTCATAAGCGATATCTCCAGCAACTCTGATTAAACCACCAAGTTCACGCAATCGTAATGATAATTTTCCTTTCCGACCCGCTCTTCGTTGAGCCTCATGGATGACTTCTGCGACTGCTTCTTTACTAAAATGATTTATTTTACCATCTTTCTTTACTTCTTGCGCAACAAATTGTATAAGTTTCTCCCTATTTCCCTGGGTATCATCCATCACACTATGAAGATAGCTTTCATAGCCGTACCCACGAATTCGAGACCGTAAAGCAGGATGCATTCCGTTTAACGCATCAAGGTTTCCTGCAGAAACCAGGATGAAATCACAGGGAGCGGGCTCTGTTTTTACCATTGCACCAAAACTTCTTTCGGATTGTCCGGTAATTTGAAATTTTTTCTCCTGAATCGCGGTTAACAAATGCTGCTGTGATGATAACCCTAAAGTGTTAATTTCATCGATATATAACACTCCTTTATGCGCACGATGGATTGCCCCTGCTTCTACCAGTTGATGCGGAGGGGTTTCTAGGCCAGCAGATTGAAACGGGTCATGTCGTACATCACCAAGTAACGCACCAGAATGCGCAGCTGTTGCATCAATAAACGGAGGCACATCATTTTTCTCATGTGATACCAAGAGTTTCGGAATCATTTGCAGTTCTCGTTTCTGAGAAAATCCACCCCTTGCGACTATGAGATACACCATGACTGCTGCAATCACACCAAAAATCGCATATTCAAAATGACCTGTAACCATCGCACCGATAAGGGATAATGTTACAATTAACAACACTATACCTAGAATCATACTGTTCTGTTGTTCTACTTTTCGTTTCGCTTCATCTCGCTGTGTTTTAATTATTTCATGTGCTTTTCCTGCAGGAACGACACGGATTGTTGGAGTATTTGTATCCTCGTTGTTTGGATAGACGATAATATCTTCTAGTTCCCCTTTAGGCAAAAATTCAGTCATAGCACGAGCTACCATGGATTTTCCTGTCCCAGGGTCACCGATTAACATCACATGTCGTTTCTGTTCAGCTGCTTTCTTTACAATAGCAACAGTTTGATCTTGTCCGATTACTTGATCGAGAAGGTTTTCTGGGACTTTGATTTCCTCGGTGGTTGTAAATTTCTTATCTTGGATCCATATGTCAATAGGAGGTAAATCCTCTTTTTCTTGTTCATTTTCTTCCGGTTGAATGTCCGTTAGTTTTGTGGCCATGGCTAAAACTTCCATTGCACGAGATTATAATAAAACGCTCTCGTTTAAGATGAACCGACATATACGCATTGTATATATCAATTTTTTTCTTACCCAGAAAATGAGCTGCCGTTGACTTTATAATACAATAATTAATATCGCATAAATAATGGCTTTTGACAGAAAAACTCTTGTTATTCCAGATAAAACCTTTTTCGAAGAAAACGTAATACTAACCAAAGGTGATGTCGTCATCGGCGATCGTTCACTTCTTCGATTTGGCGTAAGTACCGATGGTCGAATTTTTGTCGGTGAACACGCCATTATAGATGGAAATCTTGATTCGCCAAATGATGTGCGCGTAGACATTTTTTCAACGATTAGGGGAGATATCAGAAGTGGGAGTAATGTGTATTTAGGCGAGAAAACGAAGATAAAAGGAACCTTGTCTCTTAATGGAGATCTGGATGTTGGTGATAGTGTTGAGATTGAAAAAGGATTCGAAGCAAAAGGATGGATAAATATTAGGAATCCTGTCCCTATTGTTATATATATTTTTGTATATCTTATGCAATTGTTAAAAATAGGACGAAGCGAAGAAATCCAGCGAATACTTGAAGAACTTGAACAAAACGACGGAGACACAATACCTATTTCAGAGTCATTTTTATTCTTACCAAATAACTCCATCATTAGTATCTCAAATTCAAAAGTAGAAGGAAGCCTTCAAATCGGCAAAGAATGCAAACTTCTCGGTAATTATGACATAAAAGGAAACATCTCTGTCGGAGAGAAAACAGAGATATTTGGCACATTGAAAGCAACAGGGAATATCTTTGTCGGAAAAAAGGTAAAAATCCATGGTGACATTACCTCTACAGCCATGGTGAATATCACCGAGCAAGTGAAAATTATCGGGAATGTTTCTGCAGAGGAAATCTTGCTTTCAAAAACGGCCTCAATACAGGGAAAACTTCTTGCAAAGAAAGGCACCTCATTCTTAGATAATTCACAAGAACAAGCCACTGAAAAGGTTAAACGCTTTGAAAACGATGTCGATGTTGTTGACGAAGTCAAAGAAATGTTGGAGTAGAAAAAATGCAACTTGGTATTGTTGGAAAACCAAATGTTGGAAAGTCTACTTTTTTCAACGCCGCAACTAAAGCCCATGCAGAGATTGCAAATTACCCATTTACGACAATCGAAGCAAATCGTGGCGTTATGTATATACGCAAACCATGCCCTTGTCGAGATGCCCATGTGACGTGTACGCCCCATAACTCCCGATGTATCGATGGAATACGATTTGTGCCAATCGAAGCAATCGATGTCGCAGGATTAGTTCCTGATGCGCATAAAGGAAAAGGATTAGGAAATAAATTCCTTGATGATTTACGACAAGCGCATGCGCTGATCCATATCGTAGATGCATCAGGAAGCGCTGACGCTGAAGGAAATCCCTGTGAAGTAGGCGCCCATGATCCCCTTTCAGATGTTGAATTTCTTGAAAAGGAAATCAACTATTGGCTCTTTGGTATTATTAAAAAGAGTTGGGAGATTATTGCCCGAAAATGTGAGCTTGAAGGAAAAAAAATAGAAAAAATGCTTGCAGAGCAACTCACAGGATTAGGAATAAAAGAAGAGCACATCACAGGAGCTATCCGAAAAATCAATATCGAGACTGCCAAACCATCACAGTGGAAAGATGAGCAGATTTTCAAACTAACAGACTATGTTCGTACGATTAGTAAACCGATAATTATCGCGTTTAACAAATGTGACAAAGCACCAGAAAGTCTCATGGAAAAAAGAAAAGAATTGACACAATACAACGTTATCCCTTGTAGCGCAGAAAGTGAACTTGCGTTAAACAATGCAGCAGAGAAAGGAATAATTGCGTATACACCAGGGAGTAATGATTTCACGCTTCTTAAAAAAGAGGAACTCACCATGACGCAACTGAAAGCACTTGAATACATCAGAACTCATGTACTTTTAAAATATGGGGCAACGGGTGTGCAACGATGCATCGATGAAGCAGTTCGGATGCTCGATCTTATAGTTGTCTACCCGGTAGAGGATGAGCACCATCTGACCGATAAAGAAGGACGAGTTCTCCCCGATGCACATTTAATTCCACGGGGGTCAACTGCAAAAGACCTTGCCTATAAGGTCCATACTGATCTAGGAGATCATTTTATTAGAGGTATCGATGCACGTACCCATCGCGTTATCGGTGCAGACCATCCCTTACAGGATGGAGATATCATTAGTATCATCGCTGACGCATAAACTCATTGAGAGGATACTTTACCGAACATGTAGGTGCATATAGAGCTGCACGATGAAGGGATAATGAGCTGCCTTGTAGATGCATAGGTATCTACAAAACAGACTTTTATACTCATCAATTGTTGCTTTTTTGGGATCACTAAAAAAAAAAAAAAATCTTCACTAGGAGGAAGAACGGTGTCGATAAGAAAAATCAGCAATAAAAAACTCTCGCGAAATCTAAAAACAAGAAAAATACCCTTACGGGTGCTTCCTTTAGTAACATTCCGTATCCGACACCAAATAAAACAAAATATAAAAAAACAAATGAAGGAGGAACTAATAACTAAATCACTTCCTCCCTCAACTTTACGATGTAGTGTGAAAAAAGTAAACCGAACACCCCCGAAAAGTGTAAAAAAAACTAGGAGAAAAGGGCCACTTACCGTTAAACCATTCCTACGTCTCCATTTTACAATGAATGCGTTTCGATGGATCTTAGTTCTCATCTGTATCTATCTTGCTGCAGGCACAACCATTGTGATGATTCAAGATGGGACTGAATCCATAAAAAACATCGTAGTCTACAGCATCATGGGATTTTTCACTTTCTTCATGGGATATCTTGGTTGGATCCTCGCACGTGATTTTCTCGTGATAGTATCTGGCAAGAAAAACACTCGTAACGATGTTGAGCTAGAGACATAAGTAATGTTTTATCATCTATCTTTTTATATCATTCTTTTTTATTATCTATTTGAGGTATAACACATGATCTTCTTTGATAATCATCTTCACCTTCGAAGAGAAGGCAGATATCTTGATGCAGTGCGAGAGTTCCAAAACGCTGGAGGAACCCATTTGGCTCTTTGTCAATATCCAATGCCGGAGATCGTCCTAAAAGAAAAAAGTTACCAATCTTGTTATCAGGAAACGATCCAAATGGCTGATGAAATTCGCGCTGCCGTAGGAATTGGTGTGTTTGTTGTTGTAGGCCCATACCCCGTGGATATCCTTCCTTTGCAAGAAAAATTCGGAAGAGAAACAGCTATTGCGATTATGAAAAAGGGAATGGAAGAAGCATCAGCATTATGCAAAGAACACAAATGTATTGCTCTTGGAGAAATTGGACGACCACATTTCCCGGTCAACCAACAAATCATCCAAGATTCAAATGATATTCTAATATATGGAATGCAAATAGCAAAAGACATTGGAGTACCGGTTGTGTTACATACAGAAATTACGACGCCAACACAATGCAAAGAACTAGTCGAACTAGGAAAAAAAGTTGGTTTAAAGGCAGAAAAAATAATCAAACATTTTGCTCCTCCGCTTATCACCCTTGAAGAAAATTACGGCCTTATACCATCAGTTCTTTCAACTAAAAAGAATATTGTTGAAGCCTTAGGAAAAGGTGTACGGTTTTTAATGGAGACTGATTATATTGACGACCTTCGACGCCCAGGTGCAGTGCTAGGGCCGAAAACAGTGCCAAAACTTACAAAAAACCTCCTCGCAGAGAACATTATGACCGAACAACAAGCTCACAGGATTCATGTTGAAAACCCACAGAGTATATACAATATCAATCTGGAAGACTAAAACATGGATTATTTCCAAGGTGAAATACTATATTAAAGAGATAAATGATTAATTGATACTAATCGAGGATATTATGTCTACCTTTCGAGGATTTATCGCAATCGATATTGCCGCCACACCCCAGATGATAACATTTGAAAAAGAAATAGGAAAAACAGGTGCTGACGTTAAACTTGTTGAACCAGAAAATATTCATATCACCGTAAAATTCCTTGGAGATACCAATGAAAATCATATAGATGCCATCGAAAAGAGTATGAAAGAGTCCATTGCAAAAATCAAACCATTTCCCATCACCCTGAAAGGAACCGGTGTCTTCCCTAATCAAAACTACATAAAAGTAATTTGGATTGGAATTAAAGATGAAGGCAACATTCAAACCATCGCACAAGCCATCGATACCAGTCTTGCACCACTTGGATTTAAAAAAGAAACGAGAGGGTTTTCCCCACATCTGACTATAGGACGCGTGAAAACAGCAAGAAATAAAGACCAACTCCTCAAAGTAATAGCAAACTACACAGAGACAGAATTCACTGTTCAAAAGGTTCAATTACTCATACTTAAAAAAAGCGACCTTACCCCAAAAGGCCCAATCTATACAAATCTACGAGAAACTCCATTATAAAACGGTGGTGAAAACATCGACTTTTGGTTTATGATTTTAACGAGTCTTAACATCCTACTGTTTTCACTAGGGATGTTGTTTCTTATACCAAAAAATACCTGGAAAAAACCATGGCTTGATTACAAACATAGTCTCCGGTATCACTCCATCTATCTTTTCCTTATACTCATTATTGTCGCTATTCACCTCTTTGAAGTAAACAGTATCGATTCTTTCATCACAAAACTAATAGGCTATAACCTCACACCAATGATTCAATTCATCGAAGACGGAGCTGTGCATTGGTTTTCACAGCATTGGACACCGGTGCTCCTTTATTTTTTTGTCTTTATCTATATTGTTTTATATCCTTTTACTCTGTGGTTTTCCCTTCTTTACTTCATCATTGTCGATGAAAGAAAAGCAATGAAAACATTCACCTATGCACTCATCGGTATCTACGCGATAGCGTTACCATTCTACCTGTTTTTCCCTATCACGAACGTCTATACGTATTATGAATCGGTTTCAGCATTGAATACGGTCATCCCAGGTGTTGAACAGTTCTTCTATTCCACAACAACAAACAACAATTGCTTTCCCTCGCTACACGTTGCTATTTCATTGCTTGTCGCGAAAACCGTTTCTCTTACCAACAACAAAAGATTCATCTACCTTACCTACTTCTGCGCTCTAAGCATAATCGGTTCAGTTATCTATTTAGCTATTCACTGGATAACTGATGTCATCGGTGGAATACTCCTTGCATTTGCGGTATTCTACCTTATCAAACGATTCATAAAGGAGACATGAATGATTCGCGATTCAGTTCCAGTTGAGGTCAAAGTACTTAAAAAAATCACACCAACTAAAAAGGATAAAAAAGAAATAGAACTCATTATAGAATCACTCAAAGAATCCGTAAACAAAGAAATTAAAAAAACCGATATACCAATCACTATCGAACTAGTTGGCTCTATCTCAAAAGACACCTATATACGAACCTCAGTAGACATCGACCTTTTTCTTCTCTTCCCTGCCACGGTTCCACGAGAAACATTAGAAGAAAAAGGACTTACCATCGGACGTGCAATCCTCGATAAACAGGAAGAATGCTTCGCAGAGCACCCCTATGTCCGGGGAATGTTCAACGGTTTTAAAACCGAACTTGTCCCTTGTTATAAAATAGAATACGCGTCACAGAAACTGACTGCAGTTGACCGTACACCATTACATACAAGATACATAAGAGAACACCTTCAGGAATCACAGAAAAAAGAAGTTCGACTTTTCAAACAATTCCTCAAAGGTATCGGCTGCTACGGAGCAGAAGCAGAAATCGAAGGTTTCTCCGGATACTTATGCGAAATAATGATAATAAAATACAGGACATTTCAACAACTGATACACCATGTACAACAATGGCACTATGGTGAGAAGCTCACTCTTGAAAATGGAATATACCCTAAATTTAAAAACCCATTAACCTTTATCGACCCTGTAGACCCAGAAAGAAATGTCGCCTCTGCTCTCTCAAAAGAAAAATTTAACTTATTGATAAAAGCATGCGAAGAATATGAAAAGAAACCACGACTCACCTTCTTCTTTCCCAACGAGCTCCACCCATGGTCATTAGAAGAAATCAAAAAAGAAATTGAAACTAAAGACTACATTGGCGTGAAATTCCCAAAACCAGAAATTATCCCTGAAAACCTTTACCCACAGATACGAAAAGCGATGCGAGCGATACGAGAACTCTGCGAGCAACATGAATTTACGATTATAACTGCTACTTTTACTATTGAAAAGAAAAACGTATACATTATCCTGCATCCAAAAACAAAAATAATATCCAAAATGGTTCTGCATACAGGACCACCAGTTGCACTGAAAAAAAATACAGACGAATTTATAAAAAAATGGTTTGACAACCCAAGAACTATAAAAAAACCCTATGAAAAAAATAAACGATTATACGTTGAAATAGAACGTGAGTACACCGACATCAGACATCTGATAGAAGATCAAGTCAGACAATTAAGTCTTGGAAAAAATATTGACTTTGCGATTTTAAAGGAGCTAACAGTTATCGATACAAATGATCTACTCACTGACAATCTCCGTATGTTTTGGACAACTGTTCTTGATCCACGGATGACCTGGGAACGATAATATTCTCCTAATGTCTAGTTATCGCATATAGGAATATTTTTATGATAAAAGCAGATATGCATATTCAATTACATATGCATCAGGATGGGATGAAACTCAGAAAGTTTCTAATAGTGATAATTATCATCTTCATATTTACAAACAGCGTATGCTTTTTTGACCCTGTGAAGAATTGTAAAGCGGACACACCTCCAACTCTTTATGTTGGACTAGGGGAAACATACCTTCACATCCAAGATGCACTTAACAACGCAACAGATGGCTATAGAATTTTTGTCTATAACGGAACATATAATGAACACCTAATTATTAACCATCGAATCGACTTATTTGGTGAAGACCGCGGTATTACGATAATAAACGGTAACGGCTCAAACTATGTGATAACAGTAAACGCAAACAATGTAAATATCAGTCATTTCACGATAACAAACGGTAGCAAAGCAGAAAATACAAGTATCATCCAAATAAATGCTGAGAATTCGATTATTACGGATAACATTATCTCATATGGATATCATGGAATTCACCTGAATAATTCAAATAACCATCTCATCTACGATAACATCATACGAAATAATTCTGGTGATGGAATCAGACTCAATCGATCAAATAATAACATAAACATCAGCTTCAATACGATTACCAGAAATAAAAATGGTATCTACCTCTACTCATCCGATGGAAATAACATTTACAACAATGATATCCAAAACAACAATCGAAGCGGGATTTTCTTAAATAGCACATGTCAAAACAATGTTATCAGAAATAATAACGCCTCTCAAAATGGCAATCATGGAATCTATCTTAATGATTACAGCGATTATCAAACTGTGTCACACAATCAAGTCTTCTATAATAACAACTCAGGAGTAGTCTTGGAAAATTGTAGCATGAACTTCAATATCAACGACAACACGGTTAGTGGCAATATCAATTATGGAATAATGATAATAGGCTCTACCAATAACATCAGTAGCAACACTATTTCTTATAACAAAAAAGATGGAATATATCTCTCCGCTGACGATAACAATACAGTGTATAAAAACACCATCAGTTATAACACCATCACAGGACTCAGAATGTATAACTCTACTCATGACTATATCCACAATAACGAAATCTCATACAACAATCAATATGGTGCTTACCTCGATTTTTTTACGATAAATAATGTGATTTATAATAATTACTTCCATGACAACACACATAATGCTATTGATAAAAGTATAAATCATAACAAATGGAATATCACAAAAACAAACGGGATGAACATTATTGAGGGAACAATACTGTGTGGTAATTATTGGGATGATTACGATGAAGTTAGTGAAGGTGCTATTGATATTAACTTGGATGGACTAGCAGATACACCCTATACAATCTATACATTAAATACCGACAAGGGACCAATGATTGATACGATAAAACCTCATATAGGAACCCCAGTAATATCACCAGGTTCACAGACGTTAGGAAAATACACAAACCTTTCGGTCATAATTACGGATAACACAAAAATTAAAGATGTAAACATAAACATAACCGAGCCAAATGGACAACGATATAATCTTAGCATCACCCAAAATAAAACAGGAAACACTTACTATTTCAATAAAAGATATGCACCGACCGGCAATTATACATTTTATTTCCTTGCGAAGGACCCACGGAATTGGAACTATTCAGCAAATCAAACATTTTCTATTCAACCTGGCGATCCACCTACCATAAAAGACAATTCACCTTTAACAGGTAAACCTTCTAAAATATTCACGTTCAACGCTACAGTCATATCTAAAGATGCAGAAGCATCTGACCTCAAGGTCTATGTTGAATGGAGTCATGGAAATAAAGGGAATAATTCAACGATGGTACTCTCTCATGGAAATTATTTTGTCGGAACAGCAGTTCTTGCTCATAGCATCGAAAATCTCACTTATCATTTTTATGCAACTGATAAATGGGGAAATCACGTGGTTACAGAAAATAAAAAAATTCAAATCATTGATACAGAACGACCAGTGATACGTATCAGTCGCTATGGGCCCTCCTTTGAAGAGTTACCCAATAGTTATACATTTGGTGTTACCATAACCGATGATTCCATTGTGTCAACTGTCACTATCGAGTATTGGTATAATAATAGCGATAAGATGAAGGTCAATATGGATTCAACAGGTAATGATTACTATAAAAAAGTAATTGTATTAAATGAAAAACCTGAGCGAATTTTCTGTATAATCAACGCGACCGATATCGCAGGGAACAGCATTGATACGAAGAACCCAGAAGCACATTGTGGCGGACCATATACAGGGTACGTACTTGAGGGAATCAAGTTCAATGGAACAAGAAGTTTTGATCTTGACGGTAAAATCACCAATTATTCATGGGATTTCGGGGATGGTACAACAGGAAATGGCAGTACGATTCCACATACCTATCATTCAAGCGGTACCTATAGCGTAACCTTGTCTGTGACTGACGACCAGGGAAATAACGGAACAAACCGAACTAGTGTTACTGTCATTTCACTGGCTCGACATATGATACCATCCGAGCAGCTGGATCTCATCAATACCAGATATGAATTGACGCTTGCTGAACAATTCTTCTGCTATGACACTGATGGGAACGGGATTGTTGATACATTTGTAGACCCAAATCAGGTACTCACCACAGTCCACAATAAACCAGTAAATCTTAACAGCAATATCCTATTCTTACTTTCAATAGGAACAAATTCAATTCCAGAGTTCTTTTGGAACACTACGACTGATCTGATATTTCCGGTTACCCATACCATTGGTGTTGTACAAAACAAGGTAGTCGATGATGCAAATGAACAAGCGAATCTATACGTAACCGTTGACAAAGACCAGTGGATCTATATCGAAATCAATGATCAATACCCTGATTCACCAGTCACCATTACCACAATGGATAGAACAATTTCTGATGATAAATTCTGGAGAGAAAATCAGAAGATTTACGTCTTTGATGACCCTGAGACGTCCTATCACTTTATATTTACTAATATTTACCCAGCCCTCACCGCGATATTTTCACCTGTAGATGGGGGAATCATTAACGGCGATTATCCAACAATAAAAATTACCTATAATGTACCGGTGACTATTATCTCTGCAACATTTAACTCTACCAATATAGAATCTCAACTAGTCCGCTTAGATAATACAAGTTTTATGTATACGCCACCGGGGTATCTAGAAAATGGAACCTACCCGTTCGAAATTGACGCACAGGCATTACAAGGAAAGGGATATCGTTCGTCTTCAGTTGTATATTTTTACTTTGCCTACGAATCCCCACCTCAACTAAGTTATTTAGAGAAAAACTGGCTCGGGATAGTGCTAGGTATATGGATTGGCGCAATTGGTGGAATACTCATTTTCTTCAAAGTTAAAAACGTTTCTATCGATGGGTTTGTCTATATAAAAAACAGAAAAATCATCCCATTCTTTAAATCAGTCATCGTCGGACCAGTGAGTGTCCAAATCCCTCATGAACATCTCAGCAAAGCAGAGTTTTATGTCGATGGTCAATTGAAAGATGAGGTTACCTCATTTCCAGTACGGTGGCAATGGAATGAAAAAGCATTTCTGAAACACACTCTTGAAACAAAGATTTACGACCAGGATGGTAACATTACCTCGAGCGGAGAAATGGAATTCTATATTTTTAATCTATCTAAAGGTAAACAAATTTAAACAAGCGGATTTTCACTTTTCCAATTTTCTTTTTCAGAAAGAAATCGAATGCCTTCTTCAGTTAGTTCAATTTCATTAAACGACACATAATGGAGTAGTTCGCTTTGAACTAATTTACGGACGATATGCTCAAATTCGATTTTCGAAACATGCAGAAATTCCGATGCGGTCTCCGCTTCCATATCCCGTGAATGTAACATCCTGAGAAGCTCAATTTCTTTTTCCGTAAGCGCAACTTCATCTTCATATCCGCTCGATGGGTCTTCATATTCCTCAGTGAGATTTGTAATATAACTCTCGATGATTGTATCAAGATTTAGGCGATCAAGTTCTCGTCCCTCTTTGCTGTAGAGCACACAGGTTTTTTGTAAAGGATTATAGTTCCAAGACCCAACGTTTTTCCAGCTATATCCAAGAAGACTCACATCATCGCTATGCTTTATCCCATCGCTGTTCTTCCTCATTTGTGCTTGTTGTTTTTTCTTACGGTGCTGTCTATGCATATATCGTTGTTCCGTCTGGAGAAGTGCTAGGTCAACACCAAAGTTCCTTAACTCCGAAATAATCTGTTCTCCAGCATGTTCCTTTAATTCTTTCATGAAGAACAAACCTGTTTTTCCCACCAAATCCATATAAACGATTCTGATTATCGCTTCAACTGCCGTCCCAATTTTAGAGGGTTCAACAGTATTTATCTCTGTTGAGACATTGATAATAATTTCAGAGTTTGTAAACTCAGGATTTTCAATATTTACATATCGTAAAAAATCGTAGTTTTGCTCCAAAGTTCTTATAATAGCTCCTATGACCGTTGCTGCAAAGGTTTGTGAGGTACGTCTACTTGCGACAAAATAAAGCGTTTGTAAGATACTGCCTAATACTTCTGAATTTTTCACATCAGCCATACTTCATCACGTTTTGAAATCAACTATCATCTTATAGACATAAGGAAGCTGGATTATAAATCGACTTCCTTTCCCAATCTCACTTTCAGCCCAAATGTTTCCATTATGTTTTTTTACAATTTCTTTAGAAATAAATAATCCTAGTCCAGTACCTTCATTATTGCGATCTTCCCCGGTGTACGCTTGATAGAATTTTGTAAAAATTTTCTTTAACTCATCCTTTGAGATCCCAATTCCTGTATCCTCGACAGTAATGAGAATATGATTATCTCTTTTTTCTACGTCCAAAGCAATATAACCGCAATCCGTAAATTTTAGGGAATTACCAATAAGATTTTTTAACACTTGGGATAAACGATTTTTATCACCAATGATATGAGGAAGTGGCGTTGAGATTTTAACACGGAATTCTAGCTTTTTATGAATAATAGCTGGCCTCATGTCTTCAACGATTTCATTAAGGAATTCGATAGGGTCTATTTTCTCCATATCAAAACGCATCGTATCGCTATCAAGGCGTGAAACATCTAAGATGTCATTGACAAGCCTTAACAATCGCTCAGCGTTTCGTAGACTAATTTTTGCCCAATTTTTTATCTTCTCATTACTCTCATTATCATGAATAATCAAATCCAGGTATCCTTTGATGGGTGTAACAGGTGATCGAAGTTCATGAGCGGCAATATTCATAAACTCGGTCTTCAAACGTTCATTTTTCTTTAATTCATCTTCGATTTCTCTTCGTTGTGTGATATCCCGAACAGTACATACGACACCACCGAATTCAGTCTGCTTCGTTAACGGTGCGATATTAGCTTCAATAGGGGTTATCCCACCATCACCAGCAACAAGTTCTAATTCAACATTCTCAATTTTATCATTCTTTTTTCGAACATCAATAAAAATCTGCTGAAAGAAATAGACTGAATCCTCAAGAAGATAATTCCGGAACGGTGTTGCAAGAATCTGACTTTTCCGCCGCCCACATAGTTTTTCGAATGAAGGATTAACATACGTAAGACGCCCAAGCGAATCGGTCGTAAACACACCATCAGCAGACGTTTCTGCAAGGATACGATATTTCTCTTCTGATTTTACAAGTTCTTCCCAGACTTTCTTACGGTCCGTGATATCCTCAATAGTGCCAACAACAGAATTTGGCTGATTTATTTCATCAAAGAGAGTAGTACACGTATCACGTATCCACCGATATCCACGTGTTTTATGTTTAAAACGATACTCGATTGATTGAACAGTATTTTGTTTTTGTTGATAGTCAGTAATCATTTTTAGATGTTGATGCCACTGTGCACTATCCTCAGGATGTATTAACTCGCCTATTTTCTTAAAGGTAAAGGACACCATTTCTTCTGGAGAGTACCCAATAATTTTTATTGACGAAGGACTCACATAGTCACATGTTTCTTTCTTTACATCCAATTGATAAATCATGTCAAGGGAATTTTCTAAAACAGCCTGGAATCTTTTTTCACTTTCACTAAGGGCCTTGACTGCTATTTTATAACGAGTGATATCAACATAAGAACCCATAATACATATTGGTTTGGTTGATTCATCTCTGATCATATTCGCAGAAAGTTGCACCTGAAAGGTAGAGTGATCTTTACGGATACCGGTAAGCTCACCGATCCATTCACCTTTTCGTACCAATGCATCCATTACTTCAATAAATTGTTCTTTCATTTTCCAGAATTGTATACTGGGTTTTCCGATGACATCTTTATTGTGTACATAGCCCCACATACGAAGAAAAGAATCATTCACATAGGTTAGATTCCCTTCGAGGTCAATGAAGGTTATCGCATTAATAGAGGAGGTAATTGCACTGTCTTTTATTCGCATCTCTTCCTCTAAATGCTTTCGTTCAGTAATATCAGAAATCACGATAAGATACGTTATAATATCTCCATGTTCATCTCGTAAAGGAGAGGTATAAACGACACCTACCCGTTTTTCACCGTGTTTGGTAACCGCCTCAATTTCAAAGGGAACAAACTTTTTAGCCAATTTTCTTTTTGAAAATATCTTTTTTATATTTTTTATTGATTCTTTTGTGAAAAATGATGATTTAAAAAAATTCATCTCTTTTATCTCATTTGGCGTGTAACCGATCCATTCATTGATTCGTTCGTTTACATCTGAAATTTTACCATTTTTATCAATGAGGATAATTGTTTGAGGAAAAAAATCAAACATAGTGTTGTACTTTTTTTCTTTCTCTAAAAGCAATTCTTCTGTTTTTTTATTCTCGGTAATGTCTTTTGAAACAACCAAAACTGCGGTTGTATGAGACGTGATTGAATCTTTAATGGGACTTAAAGTTCGTAAATACCATTTTCCTTCTTTACAATGAACATCTTTAAAAGGAACCCCTTGCTCAAAGACCCAGTTCAATTTCTTCGTAATGTCTCTAGTTTCCTCAGGGGAGTGGAACGTATCAAATGTTTTTCCTAACACCTCTCCACGAGAATGACTGAGCCGTGATAAGAGTTCATCATTTACCATAAGATACTGACGATTTATATCTAACAAATAAAATGAATCCTCCGCATATTGAATGATGGAATTGAGTCGATGTTCTGCTTGTTTTTGTTCAGAGATATTCTTAACACCATACAGGTAACCAAGGTTTCTACCGTCGTTATTTTTCAAAGAATATAACGACACCGCAACATCCAATGCTTTACCATTTTTTATTAGAACCTTAGTTTCTATTTGAATATGAACTCCGGACTGATTGTTTAAAATCTGTTCGATTTTTAGCCATTCACCTGTTGAATGAAGAGATGAGACTGATTGTAAATAAAGGTCTACATTAGTTTTTCTTAAAAGTGTTTCCGTGTAATTATTCCATGAGATGATTCGTTTTTGTGTATCAAGAACAAGGAGAGCAATTAAGTTGGTCTCAAAGGCAGTTCGATATATTGTTTCAAGATGGTTTGGGCTAAGGGTATTGCATTGTTTTTTATATGATTCAAATATCGTTATTGAATCATTTGACGGATGTAGCATGACATCTTCGGATCGCGTGATTTCATCATCGCTGACAGATGATTTTGTCTGAAAGTTCTTTAAACGTTCTTCTTCCCGTAATATTTTTACGATTTCTGGTTCCCTTTGCATGATTTTCTTCCTAAGACTAGCGATAAGCTTTTATGCATCCCACTTTTCGCATCCCGCTGTAGCTAAACATTACTAACAATTTTTTTAAATTTTTAATATTTTATCTACTCTTTGTAAGAGTGTCTCTTTATCAAACGGTTTCATAATGTAATCTGCCAATCCTTCTTCGATTAAGACTTGTTTCCGCTTCTCAGAGATATCTAAGACACTCATAAATGCAACTTTAATGTCTTTGTTTTTCTTTTTAATACGATTGAAAACATCCCAGCCACTCATTCCAGGCATCATTATGTCTAAAAGAACCAAATCTACTTTCTCTTTCTCAAGTCTGCGTAATGCTTCCTCACCACTATATGACGGAACGACCGTGTAACCTCCTAGTTCCAACACAGTTCTTGTTAAATCAACGATATCTGGTTCGTTGTCAACGACCATGATTTTTTTCATACTACAGTCTCCTCATCCATGTTTGTAAGTCTAGTTTACCTATAAGAAGATATCGTAAATTGTTTATTATAATTATTCTTTTTTCAATTTTATGGATAAGATATAGGTAAGAAAAAGAAAAGTATAAATTCTCATAGATGATATGATTTTTTATCTAACCTGA
>CAZGIV010000023.1:0-17469 GCA_964526175.1 uncultured Thermoplasmatales archaeon
TTCCTTCTTTGACCTCATTAAGGATATACTTGAGTTTATCTGAGGAGGAAAGATGTTCCAGTTTCTGACGAGAAATCAGATTAAAGGCAATCCCACTGTCTTTTTTCACCATAATTATTACCTCCTCTGTTTATGTCGTTTTTTTCCGAACTCTTTTACCATCATCGTATACAGATTCTCCGTATTATACCCCGTTAAAGCACTGATAGGAATCACGGGATGTTGTGGAAACGCGGATTTTAACGTTGCAGGACTTGCGTTTTCTGCATCAATCTTGTTCGCTGCTATTAGAATAGGGAGATTTCGTGCCTCTAGGTTTCCAATAATGGTGACGTTCACCTGGGTGAAAGGATCCTGCGTTGCATCCATGACCAGTACGACACCGTCAATATCATCAAGCCATCGGATCGACTCAATAACACCTTCGGTTGCTTCTTTTGCACGCAAACGGGAGTCATCCTTGGTCATTCCGTACATGCTCATGAATTCCTTGTAATCGATTTTCGTTGCAATCCCTGGTGTATCCACAAGATCCATCGTCAAGGACGATCCACCGTTATCAATTCGGATGTTGTTCTTCCATTTCGCTCGCCGTGTCTCGTGAGGAACCTCAGAAACACTACCCATGATATCCCCCGTCCAATCCCGTAAAATCCGATTGGCAAGCGTGGTTTTTCCAACGTTTGGCGGTCCATAGATTCCAATCTTAGCATGATTCTTTCCAAAGATCTTATGGATCATTTTTGAAAATCTACTTTCTCTTAATCTCTCGAGCAATCCCATCCCTTTCAATCTCCAATTCGTTTATCTAAATCCGGTAAATAGTATACAAATAATAGTTTATTAGTTTAGCGGCTCATGATTCTGTCGCATGAATCACAATAAAATAATAACCCTTAAATAGCCACAACATTATTCGCATAATAGAGAATTAATTTAATGGGACGGCATGATTTATGAGTGAAGAAAAAGTAGGTGGTATAAGCATGAAAGGAGTAAAAGACTCATTTATGGAACAATTACAGGAAGCTTCAACTGAACTTGGTACTGTAAAGAGTTCGTTTTCAAAAGGAATGGATGAACTTGCAAAAATCCAAAGTATGCTCAATCTTGACGGGTTAAACAAAATGGATTCTATGATTCGATCATTTGAAGACCGTCTTTCTGAAGCAGAACGACGCCGGGAAGAAGCAGTAGAAGGAGCCCGACGATATAGTGTAGAACTTGAGAAAGAAAAAGAACGATTGATTAAACTCTGGGATGCATATAAAAACCAGGAAGAATCATTATCTGCACAAGAGAAACGAGTCGCAGAACTCGAAGAGAGATTACGGGATACTGACCAGATCCGCACGCAATTTGAACATGACGCAACAACACGGATACAAACACTCACACAAAAGTTAGAAGAACGAGAGAAAGCAGTCCAGCAATTGGACGATATGAAACAGCAAGTAATGAGATTCGATACCATTCGAACCCAAATGGAGACAAATATCGATCGGATGCGTGGGGAATTAACGACAAAGGATGACGTCATCAGAGGACTAGAGCGACAAGTTGAGGAATTCCGTGGATTTGAACAGTTCGCAGAGTTTAAGACAAAGTTTGAAGAAGTCTCAACTGAGTTTGAGAAAGAAAAAGAGCGGCTTACGAAGTTATTCAGATTATATGAGGAGACTGAGTCGGAGAACAAGCAACTAAAAGACGATCTTCAAAACTGGCAGAGCTGGTTTGATTCCAACGAGGAACTATTCACAAAACTCTTTACCTCAGTTGAAAACCTGAAACGTCACAATATCACTGCATCTGATCCTGTAAATAGTGATGAAGAAACAGAGAACTCACCCTCCCAGGAAATGCAACCAGAACCTGTTGAAAAACCAAAGCGAAAACTGCGGTTCAGGAAATAATAAAAAACCATCATTTTTTTTTTTCATTCTATTTTAGTCATGCTAATCCCATTATCATCTTCTGATATCGTCAAAGTATTATCAGTGAAATGTTGAATATCTTCGACATGAGTAATCAGGAATATCTGTCTGAATTTCGAGGAGAATTTATTCAGCGCTTTGATGATGTTTTGTTTCCGTATATGATCCTGTGAACCAAAGATTTCATCCAGGATAATAAATTGAAAGACGCTCCCGGCTCGCTCAGTAATGATTTCGGAGATAGCTAACCTGATACAGAGGTTTGCTAAATCTTCTTCTCCACCAGAAAACCGTTCAATGGTGTACGGCGACCCTCGATCATAGACTAACAGATTGTAGTCTTCATCCAGCTCGATTTGTGAGTATTTTCCGTCCGTGAGCTCATCAAAAAGTTCTGATGCATGTGTTGAAAGAGTTGGTCGTATCTGAGAAATAAGATAGGTACGAAAGGAATCCATAATCTCAGATAACATATTGAGGTGTTGTGTATCGGTACGTTCGCTTTCAAGTTTTTTCATAAGTTTTTGTTGCTCTTCAATGTTTTTTTCGAATGTTTTTATCCGTTGATCGAGTAATTTTTTTTCTCCTTCCTGTTCTTTTAATTCGATCGTCATTTTTTGATATTTTTCTTTGATATCATCATGTTTCAATAAAGTCTCTTGATAAATTTTATATGCCTCATTGACACGAATTTTAATTAATCTATACTGCTTTTCATCAAACGCGACGACACCGATTGTTTTCAGCTCGTTCTTCTTATTTTCTAGCTTATGTTTTTCTCGCTGGATTTCTTCACTGACATGGCGAAGGGTGATTTGGAGTTTTTCTCGTTCGACAACTTGACTACGGAGGTACATACTTTTCTTCTGTAACGCTTGTTTTTCACGAGAGAATCTCTCGTACTCTATTTGCAGTCTTTTTCCTTCCTGGTTCAATCGCTGTGCTTCATGATTCTTTTTCGTAAGATCTTCCGTATAGGAAGATAAAAGTTTTTTTTGCTGTTCACCTAAAACACGTTCACAGGTCGGGCATTTCGCTTGAGGCCCCATTTTTTCTATATACTGTTTTTTCGTGGTTACACCTTCAATATCCTCCTTGAGTCGACCTAAGAGCGTCATGTTTTGCTCCTTTTTCTGTACAATAGTTTGCATGAGATTCGTGTTTTTCTCCTGCTGCTGTTCAAAATTTTGAAGCTCTTTTTCAAGATTCTTAAATAACCTAAATTTCTCGTTTAATCCTTCAAAAGTCCCTTTTCGTTCGTCTATTGCTTTATCAATCGTTCTGATATCGTTTTCTAATCGTTGTTTTTCTTCAAATTTACTTTTTTTCCCCTCAAGTTCCTCAGAATTTTTACAGAGTTTTTCATAAGAAATTTTCTTTGTTTCACAATCTTTTTTTATTTTGAAACGCTCTTCTTCAATTTTTCGAAGGTGCTTTTTATGGTCTTCAAAACGTAGAGTCAGTTCTTTTTGTTTTTTCTGTTGGTTTTGAATCTCTTGTGTATATACAGTTATCTTATCTTTGCCTTGTTCATCGATAAGGTCATCTGTTAGTTTTTCAACAAGATTTTTTTTCTCTTTCGTATCTGATCGAATCTCACTGATGATGTCATCGACTGCATTGATTCCGAGCATTCGGAGGATAAGTTGTCGCCGTTCACTAGGATTCATGGATGATAAGGTGTTTAGTTCTTTTTGTTTTGCAAAAATCGAGGTGTAAAATGATTTCCAGTCCATCCCAAGCTTCATTTGAATATATCTATTGAGCGCCTCTGCTCCGTTTGCTGCTATCTTTCCATTGATCGTCGCACTGCCTGATGCTTGTAGGTTTTTTCTGCTCATCTCTCGAACGACATGGTAGAAATCACCGTCGAAGATGAACTCAAGTTCGACACGGCAGCTGTCTGATGGTGCTGCGCCTTCTCGTTTGATCTGATCGGTGGACGTCCGTGCTGCAACCGGGCCATAGAGCGTCCATGCGACCGCTTCAAACACGGTTGATTTCCCCGCACCATTTAATCCAACAACTCCGGTAACACCCTCAGGGAATTCTAGGTAACTATCTTTAAATTTCCTGAAGTTTTTCAGCCGGATTGATTTAAGGATCATGTTTTTTTCTCTTCTTCTTCAATTTTATGGATATAGTGGAACCCAAGACGGAGGAGCATTTCTTTTTCTGAAATGTGTTGAGTAGTAAGGAATTTCTCAAACTCATCCCCGAGTGATTTCATATTATACCCTTCGCTCAATATTTCTTTCTCTGTTTTAATGGTAGTCGATTTGACCTCAAAATGCATCGCGGTTTTCCCAAGATCTCGTATCTGATGAAAATCGATTCCTCGTTGGGTATGCACTGGCATGTTCTCAAGACGGATACGTATGATTTTATCTTTCGGGTCAATGGCGTGAATGATTTTTTTAACCTTGTTGATTATTTGTTCAATGGGGAGTGTCGAACAATCGAGTGGAGGTGCGTCAACCATCACCCTGGTTTTCAGGGGGATGAAGCGGTGTTTAAGTTTTTGCCCAAGGTCAATTTCTAGGAATCCTTTTTGAGCGTCTGCCTCTGTAAAACTCAGATGTTCTGTCGATCCAGCATAAAACGCATTCTCTTGTAGTTTTGTATACATATGATAATGGCCAAGCGCGATGTAATCAAAATCCTTCTTGAGCTTTTTTACCGGGATGAACAGCTCGTTAAACTCGTTCATTTTAAATTCTTTAATACCGGCTACCGCACCATGCGCAAGCAGGAGATTGAAATCAGCGTTCTTATCTAATGTGATTTTTTTTAGATTAGTTTCAAATTCTTCAGAGTTTTGGCACTGCGGAATCGCATGTATGCTAACCATTTCATCCTTACTTTTCAATGAGATGATCTCATACCGATTGTTATGGATAGGATATACCTGGTTAAGATGCTCAAAGATAGTGAAAATATTCCCTGTTTCTTTAAGCTTCGGTGTTTCGTGATTACCTGAAATAACAATGAATGGGATGTTTTCTTTTGATAATCGAAGAATCTGTTGAACAGCAACTGTTATTGCTCGATTTGTTGGGCGAACCGAGTCAAAGAGATCACCTGCGTGAAGCACAAGGTCCGGTTTAGTTTTTATCGCGTAATCGATGCATTGGGTGAAGGCTCCATATACGTCTATCTCCCGTTGGTTCACACCATCTTCAGTTACTTTTCTGTACGCAGAATACCCAAGATGTGTATCAGCAAGATGTAAAATCCTCATAGATCCCTTCTTTTTCGACCACGTTTCAGAGCAACCACGTCACAGGCAAGGGTGACCGCATCCAGTGTTGGGGCAATAGGAGGTGCATATGCTGTCTCTAGTTTTCGGAAATCATCAACAGTCATTTTCGCAAGGATAGCACATGCAAGTGTATTGATCCGTTGTGCTGCATTGCTACCTACCGCTTGAGCAGAAAGAATCTGTCCGGTTTCTTCATGGACACCGACTTTGATGGTAATAGGGTTTTTACCAGGGAAGTATTCTGGAAGAGAGAACCCTTTGTATTTCCCTGTAATAACTGGCTGGTTTTTTAAAGACTGTTTGACTGGGCCAACTGCTGCAATCTCAAGACCGAAAAACTCCGATGTTCTAGTTAACAACAGTCCAACCGGTATTGTGGAAGTACCACCCGCGGCATTGACCCCAGCAGTGATGCCTTGTCGTACCACAATACTGCCTAGTCCGACAACAAGAGGTTCATTGGTCACAAAATCCTTATATTCTGTGCAATCACCGACCGCGTAAACATTTCGTACAGATGTCACTGATTTTTCATTAACCTGGATCCCACCGGTTTTTCCAATGGTACAGCCGATGGTTTGTGCAAGAGACGTTTCTGGTTTTGTCCCGGTCGCGATGATGAGCAGATCGGTTTCAATTTTTTCTTCCTTTCCTATTGAGGTCTCCTTGATAATGAGCGAGGTGATGGCCCCCTGGTGTTCTTCTGTACGTATTGCAAGATGATTCGTATAGATCGAGATCTTCTCCTGAACTGTCTGCAGTACCGGTTCGCTCATGTCGTCATCTAGGGTGTTTGCTAGGATGGTGGGCAGTGCCTCAACAACGGTGACGTTCATTCCTTTGTTATAAAGTGTATCTGCCATCTCAAGTCCGATAAGGCCTGCGCCGATGATTGTTGCCTTTTTTCCTTTTTTTATCTGAGAAAGAATCTGTTTTCCATCGTCAATCGTCCGGAGGACATGGACACCTTGAATCAATTGTCCATTTTTCTGGATGTTTTGGATAGGGGGTATCGATGGTTTTGCTCCTGTTGCAAGAATAAGACTGTCGAATTCCTTTTCAATGCGTTCAGTACCCCTTTTTGCTCGTACTATTCGCTGTTGGAGATTAATGTCTTCTACAGAGGTTTCAAGATGGACGTCGATACGTTCTTTTTTAAACCAGTCTTCTGAGAATTCAATAAGGTTATGAAACCCAGGGATTGTTCCTGCGATTGCATAAGGTAACCCACATTTTGAATATTGTGGGTATTTCCCTTTTTCAAAAACCGTTATGGATGCGTTTCTATCTGTTTTTCGTGCGAATTGCGCACTGGTTCCACCACCTGCACCACAACCGATTATAATGATACGTCGCGTGTTGGTCACTTAAAATCCCCATGATACTAACTGCGATGTTTTTTTAAACGTTTTTAATACCGAAGCATCGGATCAATGTAATTATCATGCGTTTTATGGTACTCTTTGAAAAATTAGAAGTTCTTTTTTAAATTGTATTTGTTATTGGTAAGAAAATCTTAATAATGCATACTTTATTTGCTAGTAATATAAATAGCGTGGATGTGGATGTTTACTTGCATTCAAAACAATCAGTAGATGAGGAAAGAAATCGTAAGGATATCCATCATTTTGTCGATATTCTTTTAAACAGCAAAGCTCCTCAAAAACACACGAAAGGATCATTTCGAGATCAATTTTCTTACAGAAAAACAGTTTTGAAACATAATGGACGTAGTATAAGAAGGATTCTTTCTTTATTGATAATAACGCTTCTTTTTTTTACACCTATCGTATCTGTCTCTATCATTTCTTCTCCGATTATTTCTGACCTAAATGGAATTTTAATATCCCTTTCTCCTGAAAATGCGTATACAAATGATACAATTTTTATCAATGTGAGCGTTCCTTTCCATCGCAATATCGTTTCTGCTGTTGCTGATATGGGTGGCTTTGACATTTTAGTGTTATCGTTATCACATAACAATTCATCTAGGGCGGAATGGCAGGCATCTTGGGTTGTCCCTGATGTTGAAAATGGGGCATATGGTGCCGTTATCACGTTGATGAATGACACAAATGGTTCTTGGGTTTTTAATACGACATGGAGCATCTTACCTGATGCGATTTCAGAGAATGGTAACTATTCAAATAGAGTAACGAATGAAACAAATGATCAGACGAATCAATCAAAAAATCAGAGCCGTATAGATCAAAATTATTTACAAATTTTAACAGACAACATTAGTAAAAACAACTCTGAGTTTACTAAATCCAATCGAACCAATTCTGATAATGTGACCAAAAATACTAACGATTATAATCAAACCGTGAATACAAATGAATCAATATCAATTTTGATGGACTCACCAGAACCAACACCGACGATAACTGAGACTTCAATAGATAGTTTACATAAACTAGTGACAATCTATAGTGATATTCATTATTCAAATATCACTGCATACGCATTGGTAGATAATCGACCGCTTAGAACGATTCATGTCTACCATGTCACAAACAGCTCAAAAACTGAGATTGTTTTTACTGGAATTGATCTGAATAACGATAGCTTAGTTGACCGTATTGAGTGGACTGTACCTCACTTATCAGAACAAACCTATGAAATAGTAATTGAACTTATCGAAGCAGAGCACCTTGATAAAAACAGAGTCTTTCTTTCAAATATCTACGATGATGTAAAAGCACAGGATGGTAGATGGTCTGAACCAATCTACAACCGGGAGTACATCCGAGTTACTTTTGAAAGAGCATTAGAAAAAGACAATGATATTAGCATCGTTGCTCGAAGTAATGGTGTGTCCTGCATAGAACTATATGAAAAGAATAGCGAGTCCCTTATTGCAACGTTTGAAAACATCACCGGAGAGCATCAGTACCAGGTTTTTCTCACCAACCTTAATGGCGGTCAAACCACCTTTGACCTTCGAACTTCTGGCGATGCGGTTGAGTATGACTATATCGTTGATCCAACAGGATGGATATCACCAACAGGATTTGCTGATCCGAGCAATCAGTGGGCAACAGAAACAAGAGTCTATGATGATAATACAGGAACATTTGCAACCAATACGGGGGCAGCTGGATGGCGAGGATTTTTAGAATTGAACCTTAGCAGTCCAATATACTGTGATCGCGTGCGTGTCTTCTCTGATTTTGGGTATGGAGTAGTTGACCGAGTTGATATAGATGTCTACAACAGTACAAGTTGGATAGATAAATATAACGGAACTATTAATGACGCGGCCTGGACTGAATTGGCATTTAGTCCGGAAACAAACGTGACAAAAGCACGCTTTCGATATCATTATTTAGCAAACAATTGGAATTTTTGGTTATATGAATTTGATTTCTGGCAAGGTCAACCCATTACAGTACCAAACGGTACAACTCTTAATGCAACTTCAATTGATGAAACAACCGCGATTTTAAGTGGAAATATTTCCAATGATGGGGGGGAGCCTTGTGAATATCGTTTCCAATATGGTTCAGATGCCTCATATGGAAACAATACGACCTGGGGTGGTAGCGAAGTAAAAGACTCAGAATTCGGCACAATGATACATAATCTTACACTGGGCAATACCTACCAATATAGGGTACAGGTTCGTAATAGCATAGGTACAGTAAATGGTTCAAATAAGAATTTTACCACGACAATACCATCACTTGGTTGGGTGACACCAATCAATTACAATGATCCTGATGTTGAGTGGGAAAATGAAAATAATATCTATGATGATGATACCGATACCTATGCGCGGTCATATCATGATGCCAATGACCCAAATGGACAATGGAGTGTTTTCGTATATGTGAATCATAGTGTTTTGCTGTGTGATAAAGTCCGATTTTACGCCAAAGGACTTACCGGAGATTCTGTGCACATTGATCAAGCAGACCTTGATGTAAAAAAAGGAGGGGTTTGGGTCGATGTCTTCCAGGGTTCATTTTCTGATAGACAATGGATAGAAAAAAGTTTCGCACAGGGTAGTGTAAGTGACGCTCGGATTAGATTTCATGTGAATGTCAACAATGGCGGTATGTATTATGAGCTATATGAGTTTGATTTCAATAAATCAAGACCGGTACCAACGATAACCAATGCAAGTCCGATCAATAGAAGCTGGGGTGTTTACGTAACACCGCAAATGAACATTACCGTTAGTAACCTTGATAGCGTCAATATGACGATTAGCTGGTTGAGCAATAGTAGCGGTTCCTGGCAACTGTTTGGTATGAACAGCTCCATTGGAAACGGGACATATCATCAACAGAACAATAATTTCAGCAGCAACAATACGAAATATTGGTGGAAGGTCTCTGTTACCGATGGGACTGATATGAATACTACTTGGTATTATTTTTCAACACTGGATACCATAAACCCCAGTTCAAATGTTGTCGCGATTACGCCTTATTGGAAGGCAACAAACCCGATAACAATCACGGCAACAGCATCAGATACTGGTTGGAGTGGACTGAAGAATGTTACGTTATACTATCGATTCAGTAGTAATAATGTCTCATGGACTGGATGGAAAAGTGCTGGTGTGGACACTGCTTCACCGTGGAGTTGGACTTTTGCGTTCTCGAATGGAAGTGGGTATTATCAGTTTTATAGTATTGCAAAGGATAACGCGACCAATGTTGAAGCTGCACCTGGGAGTGCTGATGCATGGTGTGGGTATGATCTCGATGCACCGTCATCATCTGTTACTGTAATCTCATCGTATTGGAAGAATCTTACAGCAACAATTACTGCTTCCGCTAGTGATGCGACAAGTGGTACAAAGAATGTGACATTGTACCATCGGTTCAGCAGTGATAATTTCTCCTGGGGTGGTTGGTTAAGTGCGGGCGTGGATACTGCGTCTCCTTGGTCTTGGAGTTTTGTTTTTTCGAATGGGTCTGGTCATTACGAGTTTTATAGTATTGCAAGGGATAATGCATCGAATGTTGAGTCTGCCCCGACAAGTGCGGATACAGGCTGTGGGTATGATTCTGATGTACCAAGTTCTTCGGTTGATACGATTACGCCCTATTGGAAAGCTTCGAGTCCGATTGTGATATCTGCTACTGTTTCAGATACTGGGTTAAGTGGATTAAAAAATGTAACATTGTACTATTACAATAGTAGCGATAACAATACGTGGTACGGTCCTTGGACTTTTAGTACAGTTACCAATCCGTGGGTAGTCGTGAATTGGAACTTTACCTTCCCGAAAAGCATAGGGTTTTACCGATTCTATAGTATAGCTGTCGATAACACAAGTAACGTGGAAGACCCCCCTCTCGTGAATGATTCAACCTGTGGATATGATGATCAACGTCCAACATGTTCTATCACGTACAATAGGTCTGAAATATATTTCAAAGCCAACGATTCATTAAGAATTTACGCAAACTTTACCGAAATTGACTCAGGTATACATGAATCTAGCGTGATTATTAAAATTTTAACGTTAGGAAATGGTAGCCTTAACAATGTTTCAATGATTATGGCTGATAACACCCATTGGTTTTACGATTGGAATCTGCCGTCTGGTTCCGATGATGATGGTCCTTTTAATGTCAGTATCTATGCGAACGACAATGCATTCAATACCGTCGACCCATATCCTACCACGGATAGCTCAAAAAAAATTGATAATACTGCTTCTACCATCTCTAACGTAACTGTTAGTAATATCTCGACAAGCTCAGTGATGATAAACTGGATAACTAATGAAAATACAACTGGTCATATAGAATATGGGCCTACTCTTTCCTATGGTTTATGGTCGAATTACTCTGAATATATAACCTCACATTCGTATCCATTGACTGGTTTATCTCCAAATAGTATCTATCACTATCGAGTGATAACGTATGACCAGGTTGGCAATAAAAATTTTTCTTCAGATAAAACTTTTACCACGATTGATGAACCACAAACACCTAACCATAGATCAGCTGTTCATAATGTAGTTCCCAATAAACCTCCATTAAATCCAACAATTGATGGTCCAATAGGGGGTCATATGAACAGAGAATATCGCTTCATGGTGCAATCAACAGATTCAGATAACGACACCATCATATACACGTTTGACTGGGGTGACGGTATCACGGAATCAAGTGGATTATTACCCAATGGCATACTTTATGTAAAAAATCATAGTTGGACGAAAGCAGGAAAATATACATTAACCGTTACAGCCAGTGATAGTAAAATAAGTTCATCATCTAAAAAAACAATCTGGATTGATGCTGTCTCTGTAGCTGATCTAGGGTATCTTTTAGACGTTGATGGTGATGGATTCTTCGATTCTTTCCATGTCGATGCAACAGGGAATGAAACGTTGACGGAAATGAGAAATGGAGTCTATCTTTTAGACCTCGATGGAGACCATCGATGGGATTGTGGGTATAACGCTACGAGCGAAACACTCTCGTTAATAATCCAACAACCATTGATGACTGAAGAAAAACCCACCTTTTCAGTGTTATGGATAGTCGGTCTGATTTTTGTTGTCCTGCTAGGATTGGTAATCGTGTTATATCGCAGGCGACCTCCAAAAGATACGGTTAGAGAAAACCGTTGAACAACCGACGACGTGACAAAAATGCTTACCTAGAATCTTGCGGGTTTATCCGACTCTCTTTGTAAGTTAACGGCATCGTAGGTTCATTATATCTTCAATGAACGGGTTACTTGATGAAAAGAAATATTCAAGAAAAATAAATCCTGAAGCATATCCCTTGATTTATCATATTGATTTGCATTGCTGTACTCTTGTTAGACAGTGTTACACTTTCCTGTTTGAACCGCGGCTCGATCACTTCTTGATTTACAGATACTATTTGCGATCTTTTCGATAAGATCCTTTAAGGGTTCTGAGCCCGAGGTATTTTTAAGAACCGATATTACTTGCTGCATCCTTAACAGAGAAGTGCTGTAGTTCTCCATCCACAGGTTTTCAACGATTCCTCGTGAGATATTTGATGTATTTAGCCAGAGCTGCTGGGTGAGAAACGCCTGTTCCTGCATGTCTCGGTCAAGTGTGGTAAGAAATGGAGTGATGTTGATGCCTGTATGGATCATTTGATGCGCGAGTTCTTCATTGACCTCATTCTCAGCAAGGAATACATTTTCAACACTTTCACAGTATGAAATGAGTGTCCCATGGCCATACTTATGAAGGAGTTCTAAGGAAAGTGCTGCTGCTTCCCCTGTTTGGTACGGGTCATAGATATCATTATCGCAGATGTGGAGCGGGACGTAAATCGAGGAGCAAGCATGGTTTGCAGCAAACCAACCGCTGCTTAAGAGGTTCGCGTGTTCATTTGGTATCTTAAATATCATTGCTGCTTCGTATTCAAACCTGTCCTCACACATCGGTCTTAATCCATTGAGGTCCGCTGTGTGAAAACGGGACCAACACATCAAATCTTCAACAGTGATTGTTCCATATAAGGGTTGGATATGTCCCTGGAGTTCTTGTTCCCAGGCATGTACCGCAGTACACATCGATATTTTTGCAATATCTCCCTTGATATCTAAAACCATCACGCTATAAGGCCCAACAGTTCCTCGTTCCCCAAGCATTATCGTGACATCCTTATCAAGTCCTGAACCTTTGAACGCAAACGATGGGACCGCTCGTGCAGTAATTGAGGAGGATGTGATGTGAGTGATTTTCACCCCGCAGATGGAATTAAGGCGTACAATCATGCCACTGTTAACTATTGTTTCTGTCTCTGTTCCAAACGAGGCTGCAATCGGCAGAGATCTGAACAGCTGTGTTTGCCAGAGGTCTTTAGCGTAGTTGGACATGATCAGAACATCAGAGACATCCGTAGTTATATGGTGCTTAGCATCCGCTTCGATGACGACAGCTCGTTGTGGACCTACTAAAAACAGGTTCTCTGAAACACCACTCGCATGAAGCTGATCTATCGCCGTAGTAGTAAGTAAATTGATTGCGTCTTCTTCGTCATCCGCGTTTTGGCAGGCGAACCGGATCCAATCAAAGTCATCCCAAGCGTTTTTTGTCGGATTTATCCATTTTGAAAGCGTATCTGCATCACCAAAGGCAAGTCCTGCATCAGTAAGGACCATGCCTGCTTTGACGATGTTCGGAAGTGTATCTCCTTGTGTCGCGACACCGATAAATGTATGGGTAATAATAAAATCCCAAAGCCTCCCGGTCCATGGATGATGATAGGTATAAAGTGTTCCTTTTGGAACTCTGCAAAGTACTTGCAACCCTGGTCGACTCGGATCTCGGACTTTTAACAGAAGACTATAGTCGCCTGCGGTAGCAGGAGGTGTTATAATTATGTCTTTGCAGCTTTTTCCTATAGAAATAAACACAACGGAAAATAGAATCATGACGATGATGAGATACGGCAGTGTTTTCTGCGGATGTATCATATAGGAATAAAATATGAAGCTAAAATATATAAACGTATGCTCCTGGAGGATTTATTATTCAGGAGTAGCTTCTTTCTTTTTCTTTGTCTTTTTCTTCGGGGTAGTTTTCTTCTTTGTCGTTGTTTTTGCCTTTGTTTTTTTCTTAGGTTTCTCTGCTTTCTCGGTTTCCTCAGCAGTGATTTCTTCTTCAGCAAGTACTTCTTTTTCTTCTTGTGGTTCTTCTTCTGGGCTTCCCTTAACGATTTCTTCTTCAGATGGTACTTCTGATTCTTCTTTCGATGGTTCTTTGGATTCTTCTTCTGGTTTCTCTACTGGTTTTTCGTCTTCGATAATGACGGTTGGTAATCGAATGATTTCTGTTTTATTAATTTCAATACGTTTCACTGGATAGTAAATCTTACAGTGTTTGTAAATCTCACTGCCAGTTTTTCCATCGAGGCAGTCCTTGATAAAAGAGTTAAGTGTTTTTGCTTTTCCTTCTTTGCTGATGACGTCTTTCATGACGTTTCTGATAAGTTTCTTTTGAGAGCTTTGGATGCGTTTCTCCGCGATAGCAAAGGGTTTTACTCGCAGTAGTGCCCCATCTCTGGTTTCAACATCAAACACACCATCGACACGGGATTTTCTCCGTCTAATCATCCGCCGAAGGTAATCAGAAGTAAGCAAATGACCCTTGAGTTGGGTATAAGCGGTGTTCTGTTCTACCTTATCAATGGTAAAAAGAAGTTTAATATGGGATTTCCGGAAATCGTTCGTAAGGTCCTGCAGGGAGACTTCAGTCACTCTTCCAATAAGACTGTCTGGTGTATCTGATAGGGTCTCAGCTACAGGAACATTATTGAATAACGATGGTGAGACTATCTGGTACCAGTTTTTTGCTTTCCATCGGTCTTTGACTTTTCTTATTGTCGTCCGTGCACGTGCTTTAGCCATACATATCACTTATAATTATAGTAATTTTTTTTATTAAGGGATTTTTGGAGTAATAGAGTTCTCCTACTTAAATGCTACGAGAGATTCATCCTTGGAATAAACCCCCAGATATCAAGAAAAGACTTTAAAAAGCATCGATGATTTTTAGATTTCGTTCTTTTCCCTTTTTTCGTATTTCTTCTCTGATATCTCTATAATAATTTTTATTTTCGAACACATGGGCTGAAAACATCTGAACCATCTCTTGATTTGGTATCAATTTTTTCTGGATGTTCTCCCAAATCCCTGGTTTAATACGCAGCAAATCAATCCATATTTCCTGTGCGCCTGACTCTTTGAATGCATCAAGGATTCGAGGGATTTCTCCGATGGTCGTTGTTGGGTACACCGGGCCGAAGAACACGGTCGTGTTTAGACCTGCGTCAGCGCATTTCTTTAACGCAAAGAAACGGTCTTGAATGGAGGAGGTATTTGGTTCAAGAAGTTTTCGTTCATCATCATGAAATGTTCCAATGCTAAACATGACTTGTGCATCAATACATTTTAAGAGAAGATCTATGTCTCTGGTTACGAGCGCTGATTTTGTCTGGATATGAACAGGGAAATCATACTGTACTAATTGTGCTAAGCACGAACGAGTGATGGTGTATTTCTGTTCGAGAGGTTGATAGGGATCAGTGACCGTTGATATTCCAACAACACCAGGTTTCTTGGTTTTTAGCTCGTTGGCGAGAACCAAAGGGATATTTTTTTTTACTTGGAGAACGTCCCCCCAGTGCTCCCGTGGCATCCGAAGGACGTTTGGTGCGTAGCAGTACGCGCAATTATGCATGCATCCTCGATAGGGGTTTAAGGAATACGTCAGCCCAGGTAATGTAGAAGCGGATAACGCGGTTTTACACAGGATTTCTTGAATGTCCATATTAACCCACCAGGAAGTCCTCCAGTCGTCGCTGATATAATTGATTCTTTAACACTGCGCTGTTCCGTATCCACCGTTGTACAGGAATATCCATAATCTCAGAGACGTATAGCAATGATTCCTTGATTGTATCGAATTTTCGATGGGTTTTGGTCAATGCATTACGCACGCTTTCACGCACGTTCCAGACACCAATCGGCATGATATACCCTGGATGGGCTTCTCGGAGAATCACGACTCCGGCTTGTCTTCGTTCTTTGTTAAGTAACTCGTTTACCGCAAGTCGAGCAGCATAGTAGCACCCACCGATTTCGGCATAGGTCGTCCGGCCATCGTAAAACTCATAGCTGTTGAATATGGAAATGCCGGTCCCATACTGGTTCCATGTTGTATTGGGGTACCATGCTTCAATGAGCTCATATTGCCATTCTGAGGGCATCATCAAAATAATCCAGCGGTTATCAAACTGATTCAGGTAGTACGCACGAACCTCATTAATGACCGGGTATGTCTTGGTTTTTTTCATAAGCTCCGCACCAAGCGTTGAGTCAACAGCGGTGATACTCCATCGGGTTGGGACAAAACGTCTGTTCTTTTTTACTCCAAACGCCCCCACACTAAACGCACGTTGAATCTTTGAGATTAACACCCCGTTTTTGTAGATATCAAGAATAGCATCCCGTGCTTTTAGATCCGTATCATAGTAGGCTTTTTCTATATGTTGCTCGTACTTGGGGTTTGTGATATCTAACGTTCTCAGGGGAGCAGACGGTCCATGTGGTTGGACTTCATCATAGAATGCTATCTTCCCATAGGGTTTTTTTTCAAACACGGCATCTGCGAACACCACGTTTTTGGAAAGAGCAAGCTCCCTGGTGAATTCCACGATGCGATGGGGGCTTTCAACATTGGTCACATCAACTGTGAATTTCCCTCTGACCAACTGACTGCGGAAATCCACGATCTCATCCAATGTCTTATGAAGCCATCGCTCAGGGGTGTCGATTTCCGAGGTGTCCCCCATCACCGGAGGGATCATTGGTCCTATCGCAACCTTTGGGTATCCAATCCTTCCAATGAAAACACTTGGGGGTGATGCCCCCTCAAGTCGTAAACTATCAAGTAATGGTTTTGTCTTTACCTTAGCGTGATATCGGACAATCACCGGGCATCTATTCTTGCCGCATAAAAACTTTGTTCCTCGACAGAGAGCACAGACGCTTGTTGATTCCTTTTTCTGAGTGGGAACGAGTTTCTTTTGATTCTTCGTAGTGTTCTGCATCGGATCCCCCATTATTTCAACACTCTTTTATACCTTCTTCAGAGAGTAGTGAAAGTATATAATTTATTCGCCTTGGACTTTGTTTCGGAAGGTTTGTAGCCACGATGGTATTCCTTCCACGGTTCGACAGGTGCATCGGTGAGCAATCATCTGTCGAAATGTAATGTTGCATTCCACACGGTTCTCAAGATGTTTTTTAATTGAGGAACCAAGCTTGCCCCCGCGCCAATCCCAGTCGGTAAGCAAGATGATTTTCTGGTATTTCTGTGCGATAGCATCACAAAAATCTGACACGGAGTGTCCTGTGTTGAATCGGATGATTTCACCAGTCATCTCAAGCTTGCGTAATGCAATGATATCTTTTTCACCCTCAACGATGATAGGTACGGTTTTATTCTCCTCTCGTAGCTCGCTGAGCAACTCATCGAGCTGCTCTAATATTTGAAGATCATCCATGAAAATACTCCTTTAGTTTTTCTTGAACTTTATTCAGAGAGATTGCTTGTAGACAGAGCGTTTTTTTCCTCTTTTTTTCACCACTTATAAGGATTACGTCTTTTCCCGGGAGTTGAAAAAACCGTGCGATGGTTTCAAGAACCTCGGTGTTTGCTTTGTTGTCTTTTGCCTCTGATCGAACCTTGATTTCAAGACAGTTCCGCCATTGATTATAATTGCCAGGGAAAACCGTCTGAGATGATCC